>JBGTIE010000390.1:0-2896 GCA_041745855.1 Lysobacterales bacterium
AGCCACGATTGGCTCAGCAGCACACGCTGGAGCTTGCTCAGGTTCGCACTGGCATGGCGTCGGGTCAGCAGTCCAGAACGGGTGCCGATACGCTCACCGTCCAGCTCAAGTCGGAAGCCGTAGTGGCTGAGCACGCACATCAGGACCGAGAGGGCCTTGAGCAGCACCATCATGCTCAGCACGACGATGATCCCGGTCAGCAGCGTAGCGAGCCAATCGCCAACACCGCCCAAGGCGGAGGCCAGCGAGCCGAATGCCCAGCGCATGGCTGTGCCGAACTGCAAGCTTTCCCAGAGCTGCAGTTGCCAGCCGGCCGCGAACACGGCGCCGACCAGGACCGCGCCGCGATTGCTGGAAAGGCCGTAGCGAATCACTTCGCCCAGCTCGGCGGCATGCAGCACCGTGCTGCTCGCACTTTCGCTACCCGACTCGTCGCCGACTGCGCCGCGGCCATGCAGCAGACGCTCCAGCAAGCGGGCTTCCTTCGCGCTGATCACCGACATCACTGCTTCCGGTTTCGCACCGCCGGCCGACTCCAGTCGTAGCTCGGTGACCGCGAACAGCCGGTGCAGCAGGTTACGGTTTTGAACGATGTTCTGGATCCGGGCGAAGGGGATATCACGCACGGTGCGATTGAAGATGCCTTCGCGCACCACCAGGCTGTCCCGGCCAATGCGATAGCGGAAGCTGAAGCTGTAGGCGAGTGAGTAGAGTGACAGCACCAGCGCTCCGAGCAGGCCGTACAGCTCCCACCGCTCTCCCCGACCCAGAAACAGCAGCAGCAGGACGGGAAACAGCATCGGCCGCAGCTTGTTGATCAGCACGAACAGCCAGGAGAACGGGTGCAGCCGGCGCTCGCCGTCGTCCGGCGGTGCCGCGTTCGGCTCCAGGGAACCCTCCGGATCGGACTCAGACGGCGTCGTGGCCATCACGTCCCAGCAGTTGATCGCGCAATTGGGTCGCGTGCGCCAGCGCCAGGCCGTCGACTTCGATTTTTGCCCCGTGGCTGCCGGCCGTATAGACCGTGATCTGGGCCAGATCATGCCGTCGCGCAAGTGGACCCTGATTCACCTCGGTATGCTGGATGCGCGAGCGCGGCACAAAGATCTCTTCTTGCCACCACACGCCACGACGCACCAGCAAACCATCGGCAAGCAGGCGGCAGCTGAAGTGCTCGGCGTAGCGGCGCCAGTAGTGGGCCACGCCAGCGAGGAGCAGCAGGCCGGGCAGGGCGGCGGCCAGTCCGATCAGGCCGATCGCGATCCAGGCGATCATGGTCACTACGGCGCCAATGACTCCGATGACCGTACAACCAACGGCAATCCACAGTCGCACGGCGGCCGCTTGCAAGGGCAGGTCGAGGACGACGCTATCGGCGCTGAAGCGATCGGCGGTGTCGGCGGGGGCTGTGGGTAGTGGCATGGTCATCGCCGCGCACGGTAGAGCAGCGGCTGCCGGACCACAAGCGCTTTGTTGGCGCAAGAGCCAGAGCTTTTCAACACAAAGGACACAAAGGACACAAAGGAAGCGCTTTATCAAAAGCAAAGCACACAAAGGAAGAGCGTTCTCACGCGGAGACGCGGAGAACGCGGAGGAAAAGCAAGCGCTACGCAACCCGGAATCCGACGAAGCGGGCTCCTGGTCGATGACTCCGTTGCGGAAATTTTCCGCGGGGATAGTGTCGTTGCCTTACCCGCCCTGAAAGGGCAGCACCAGTTGGCCTGGGGCAACGCCCCAGGAAAACCGGACCAAGAAAACCAGAGCCCTGAAGGGGCGAACCATGGTCGGTTGCTGAAACGTTGGCGCGATTCAAGGCGCGCTGTCAACGCTGTCGTGACGGTTTGCCGCACGGGCGGAAATAGTGCGCCCCTTCAGGGCTCGGGACCGACGCGCTGCTTACCTGGGGCGTTGCCCCAGGCTAACTTGTGCTGCCCCGTTGGGGCGAAAAGCACGGCGTGGCGAGCTGGGCGTTCAACAACGCGCCGCATGGGTTCATGGAGAGGCATGAGCAGTCGCCAGTCAGCAGCTTGCCGTTGACTGCAGCGCATGCCGTGGCAATCCAGGATCCGAACCACGAACAAGAGCGGAAAGTCTCTGGATCGCCGCGGTCGCAAGCTCCCTCGCGATGACGAGGGGTTTAGGGCCGTTTGCATCTTCGGGCCGATAAAGGGGGCTCGCGAACGAGTCCGGCGGCTGTCAAGTCGGCCCGAATACCAAAGCCCGCCGAGGCCGCCGCCGCTGAGGTGCCCGTCCCCCTGACGCGGTTTCAGCTTGACCCGAGCAACCCGCCGACGTTGAGCTCCGAGGAAGCTGAACGCCTCGATTCGATGCCGATCGACTACAGCGACATTCCCGAGCTGCCGGATGGCTTCTTCGCGTCCGAGCGAAAAGTGCCTGTCACGATGCGCCTTGATAGCGATGTGTTGGAGTTCTTCAAGGCGACGGGTGCTCGTGGCTACCAGACGCGCATCAATGCCGTTTTGCGAGCCTTCGTCGACCGCCATCGCAAAGCAGTGCCGAGAACCGCAAGCCGCCGGGAACAGGGCTGAGCCGCGCAGCGGCTACGCGCGAGCAATGTCCCGCGGAGACTCAGAGGAGAAGCGGATCGGCAGCTGTTCGCGTGCGTCTGGACGCGAACGCTTGCCGTCCACCCATCAAGCCTTTGCTCTTGCTTTCCTTTGTGTCCTTTGTGTCCTTTGTGTTTAATGCTCTTTGCTTTTGTCCGCGCTGGCGCGCACCGCCCACCGCGCACCGCACCGCCCTGTCACGCGGGCCAGTCGACGGTACCGCTGATGACGATGTGGGAGCGGCCGCCGACCCAGTTGCTGCCGTCTTGGTCGATCTGGACGTCGATGCTGGCGTCGTGGCCCATTTCGCGGCCCTGGCTGACGCGATA
>JBGTIE010000391.1:0-2088 GCA_041745855.1 Lysobacterales bacterium
CATCGCCAACGCCCGCGCCCGCGAACTGCTGGTCCACGACCCCAACCGCCTCACCGCCACACCACTGGGATGGCGGTTCTTGAATGACCTTCAAGGCATGTTTTTGCCTTGAGGCTCACAAAGGCGAGGGCCCAGGGCCCAGGGCCCAGAAGGGCGGCTTCGGAGTGGCCTGCGAAGGCGAGGGCCCAGGGCTCAGGGACCTGGGCCCTGAGCCCTGCTCTTCTGCTCTACTGGGCCCTAGACCCGAGCCGACCCCAGCCCTGGGCCTGCTCTTCCGCCTTACTGGGCCCTGGGCCCTGGGCCCTGCTCATCTGGGCCCTCACGACTCCACCCACCCCCGAATCGCCTTCTCGCAGTCCTGGCTCAGGTCGATGGTCTGGCAGCCGGACCAGAAGGTTCGCGGGGTGCTGGCCGGGGCCGACCACAGGCACTGGAAGCCGAGCTCGATGCTGCGGGTGCCGATCTGCGGCGAAGCGAGTTGGAACTGGACCTGATAGATCGCCCCTTCACTCAATGTCTCGCTGCTGATCAGCATCAGCCCGCCGACCGACAGGTTGCCGATCCGGCCCATGCTTACGCCGGTCATGCTGTTGATCAGCAAGATTGAACTGCCGGGATTGCGACGTTTCTCCCTGCGCTCGGTCATGCCACGACCCCGGGTTCGACCGGCTCGTCATCCTTGTCCTCCGGGGCGCCCTTGAAGGCGGCCATGATCGCCTTCCACGCGCGGTCGATCAGCCGCTCCCGGTGCTCGACCACGACCCGCGCGGTGCCCCGCAGCAGGTCGCGCGCAAGGGCGCTGATCGTACGGTCCTCGACCTTGACGCCACGTGCATTGACGAACAGGCAGCGCCCGGTGACCGGGCTGAACCAGCTGAGTTTGCGCCGGATGCGGTCGCCCTGCTGATTGCGGGTGAAGTCGAACCAGGTACCGAACGGCAACTGCTTGATCCGGTCGCACATGGCCAGCTCTTGGGGCGTCAGGTTCCAGTGCTCGTTGCCGCGCAGATGGGACAGGATCGTCGCTGGCTTGTCCGTCCCCTGATCACCGCCCAACCGCGGTCGCGCCTTCAGGGTCTCCTGCAGCACCTCGGGTTTGGGCTTGGGCTCGGACGGTTCGTCCAGCGCCAGCGCGCCGACGAGAGCGGTACGGACCTTTTGGAAGGCCTCTGGGGTCATTCCAACAGCCGCGACACCGTCGCGCAGCTGTTCGGCAAAGGCTTCGAAGCGTGCCTTGCGCTCGGCCACCGAGCCACTGCTGCGATTGCCCAATTCCAGCAGGGCCGCGGCCAGTTCGAGCTCATGCCGGAAATCCTCGCCCTGCGGACCTTGCCTCAGCAGGCTGAGGGCGAGCACGTCCGTCCAGGCCTCGAGCAGGAAGCTGCGCAGGGCGTCGGGAACGTCACGATCCTTCAACAACTGCTCGAGCGCTTCGACCGCCGCGGCGCGCGAGAGGTCCATCTTCTCGCGGCCACGGGCGGCGTCGATCTGCCGCTTCTCGGCGATATCGGCCTTGCGCCGAACCGAGCTCAGATGTGAACCCAAATCCCCGAGCAAGTCGTCGAACAGCTTGTCGTCCTGATCGTAATCGCGTAGCACCCGATCGACCACCAGTTGCATCTTGTCCAGGACCGGCTTGTCGGTCTCCTCATCCTCGACCCACAAGGCGGCCGCCTCGGCCACTTCGTTCAGCAGCAGGCGGGCCGGATGCTTGCGTTTGGCGAAGAAGGCCTTGTCGCGCAGCGCCACCTTGAGCACCGGCACTTGCAGCTTGGTCAGCAGGTTGTTGCTCAGCGAACCCGGTGACAGGCCGTCGCCCAACTGGTCGAACAGCAGTCCGACCAGATCGACGGTGTCCTCGTCCTCATCGGACAACCGAGCCGGCGTGCCATCGCCGAGCGCACGCAACTGACTGAGCATGTCCTGCTTGATGTCGAGCACCCGCCGCGGCTGCCAGCGGCCCTCGACCATTCGTGGCGTGACCGGCTGCCCCTGCAATACCGACAGCACCCCCTGCACGTCGGCCTGAGGGGCTACCGAACGGACGCGCCCGCCGCCGTCGGCGCGTCGGTCGCCGCGCTGGGTACG
>JBGTIE010000392.1:0-13266 GCA_041745855.1 Lysobacterales bacterium
AACGTGGTCGTGTCGGCTTGCCGCACAGACGGATATCGGGCGCCCCTTCAGGGCTCGGGATCGACGCGCTGCTTACCTGGGGCGTTGCCCCAGGCTAACTTATGCTGCCCCGTTGGGGCGAAAAGCACAGCGTGGCGAGTAATGCAGAATCAATAACTTATCTCATGGGTTCATGGAGAGGCATGGGCGGCGACCAGTTGCAGGTTGCGTCGGATTCCGGGCGCATGCCGTGGCAATCCAGGGATCTTCGTCGGGAAGAGCGGAACAGCGCTGGATCGCCGCGGTCGCTTAGCGACGCGCACCCAATGGGATAATATAGCCAGACAGTCTAGCCAGGAGAGCCCAGATGACGTGGCAGCTTCAGGATGCCAAGAACAAGCTGAGCGAGGTGGTAAAGGCAGCCCAGACTCAGGGCCCGCAGATCATTTCCGTGCGCGGCAAGGAGCAAGTGGCCGTGGTCTCCATGGACGAGCTGCGTCGACTGCAGGCCGTCCAGCAGCCGCTTGGCACTTACCTGTTCAGCACGGCGCCAAAGCTCAGCGATGAGGACCTGGCCCTGTTCGAACGGGCCGACGATCTGGGAAGGAGGATTGATCTGTGACCTTTCTGCTCGATACCTGCGTCGTGTCGGAGGCGGCGCGGCCACTGCCCGAGCCCAGGGTGGCTGCCTGGATGGACGCACAAGACCCATTGCCCATGTACTTGAGTGCCGTGTCTGTCGGGGAGCTCATTCAAGGAATCTCCCGTCTACGCGACAAGAGCCGTGCTGACGCTCTGCGCTCATGGGTTACTGAGAAGCTGCTCCCCCGATTTGAGGGTCGCATCCTCCGTATTGATCTCGCCGTGGCACAGGCTTGGGGCGAGCTGCGCGGTACAGCAATGGCCAACGGGCGCACGCCTGCAGTCATCGACTCGATGATTGCCGCTACCGCCCATGTGCATGGGCTCACCGTTGTCACCCGCAACACGAAGGACTTCAGTCCGCTCGGAATCAACGTGGTGAATCCCTGGGATGACCCAGACGATGAAACCGACAAGAACTCGAAAAGCCGGTGAGCCTCCTCGCCCCCTTTCCCGGCACCTCCAAGGCGCCACCGGACCGTGTGGGTGGCAAGGGCAGTTCGCTGATCCGGTTGACCACGGCTGGCTTTCGGGTACCGCCCGGCGCTGTGCTGACTACCGACTTCTTCACCCCGTGGTTTGCGGAGCTTGAGCAAACTACCGCTTGGGAGGCGTTTCTCCACGTCGACCCCGAGCAGTGGTCCGAACACTGCGTCGCGCTCAAGGCGCAGCTGGCCACGCTGCCATGGAGCGCCGCCCAGCGAGAGGCGCTGACCGAACTGGGCGAATACCTGGCGCGTATTGATGGCGATCGCTTCGCGGTGCGCTCGTCGGCGCCCGACGAAGATCATTCGGCGGCATCGTTTGCCGGCGGCTACCTAAGCCTGCTGGGGGTGCGCACCGATGAGCTGGAAGATGCGATCCGCAACTGTTGCGCCTCGGCGCTGGACGCTAGAGTCTTTGCCTACAAGCGCGAGTGCGGACTGGTGCTCGCCCTGCCCCGCATGGCCGTCGTTGTCCAGCAGCAACTGGCCAGCGTAGTCGCGGGCGTCGGGTTCTCGCTCAACCCCATAAACAACGACTACGACGAGGTCGTCATCGATGCCAGCTGGGGCCTCGGCGAAGCTGTGGTGTCCGGACGCATCACGCCCGATCACTGGGTGGTCGACAAGCTCACCCGCGGGGTAATCGAGACAGAGGCAGGCGCCAAGCAGATCGAGATCGTGCTCAACGACAACGAGGGCGGGGTACGTGAGACCGCGGCCAGGCCATCGAAGGCGTTGTCCTTGAGCGACGCTCAGGTCGCCGAACTGACCGAGCTGATCAAAGCCATCGAGGCGCTGTTCGACCAGCCGGTTGACATCGAGTGGGCCTTCGCCGACGGGCGACTCCACGTCTTGCAGGCGCGACCCATCACTCGCTATGTGCCGCTCCCACCCGAGCTGACCACGGCGCCGGGTGAACGACGCCGTCTGTACATCGACGCGGCGCTGTCCAAGGGTCTGACGACCAATGCGCCCGTTTCCGTGCTCGGGCTCGACAATCTGCAACGCGGCTTCAGCACGATCATCGAGTCCTGGGTAGGCCGCAGTCGACTGGAACCAGCCCCCGAGGATGAGTTGTTCCTGTTCGTCGGCGCGCGCATGTACATGAATCTGTCGCCCGTGCTGTGGATCGCTTCGCCCCGCATGCTGGCCAAGAGCAACGCGCCGACCGACATGCTGATGGCGAAGACGCTCGAGACCGTTGACCGCAAGCGCTACCGATCGGCCAATGGTCCGCGCTGGCTGGGTTTCAGTCTGCTCTGGCGCGTGCCGCGACTACTGTGGGGCGTTCGCGGGCTGTTGTGGCAGCTAGTGAAGACGTTCGTTGCGCCCGAGCGCGCGTACCGTGCCCATCAGCACATGGTCGCCGGCGTCGAACAGGCGCTGCGTGACCTTGAAGCCGAAGGGCTTAGGCTGGACGAACTCCACCGCCAATCCGGCGCTATCTTCATCGCTGCGGTCGGCACGCTGATGGCAGCGCTGATCGTCGGTCAGTTGTCGCCGCGCATGCTGGTCCGGCGGAAGTCGACCGAAGAGTGCGCCCTGGCGGAGCAGATCGAGCGCGGCGTGCCGGGCAATGTGGTGGTCGAGATGGGCATCGCGCTGCACCGACTGGCTGGCCTGGTCGACCGGTCCGACTACGAGGATCTGCCAGCCCTGGCCGAACGCATCGAACGGCGGCAGATGCCGGCTTCGTTTCTTCAGGCCTGGGACCACTTCGTCACCCGCTTCGACTGTCGCGGACCGCAGGAGATGGATCTTGCGCGCCCCCGATATGGCGATGATCCGCAAATCATGCTGCAGCAGATGGCGCAGCTTGCGGTGGCCGATGCGCTGGACCCCGCCGCGCTGCACCGCAAACACGTACTCGAACGGCAACAGGCCTACGAGGCGCTGCGGAGCCGCTTCGGGCCGATCCGGGGTGCACTGCTGCGCGCCATCTACCGGCGCAACGAGTTGTTTGCCGGGAGCCGCGACACGCCGAAGTACCTCAACCTGCTCGCCTATCACGCGACCAGACGACGCGCGCTGGCCGATGGTCACCTGCTGGTCGCGGCTGGCCGGCTGGACAGCTCTGAACACGTCTTCGATCTCAGGTTCGAGGACCTCGCTCGGGCGCTCGAGAAGCCTTCGCTCGACCTCAAGGCCTTGCGCGAGTCCCGCATCAGCTTCACCCGCAAGCTGAGCGACCACGTCCGCAGCTTCCCCGCGGTGATTGATTCGCGTGGCCGCATTCTGCGCCCGCAAGCCGTCGACGAAGTGCCGGGATTGCTGCGCGGCATGGCGGTATCGGCGGGTCTGGCGCGCGGTCCGGTGAAACTGCTGCGCCGTGCCAACGAAAAGCGCATAGCAAAAGGCGACGTGCTGGTCGCCTACACGACCGACCCAGGCTGGACACCGCTGTTCGTCAATGCCGCTGCCATTGTGCTGGAGGTAGGCGGCGTGCTGCAGCACGGCGCGGTCGTCGCCCGCGAGTTCGGCAAGCCCTGCGTGATCGGCATCGATCGCGTGATGGATCGGCTGCAGGACGGCGATATGGTGGAAGTTGACGGTATTGCGGGGACGGTGCGCATCCTCGAACCGGAGATCGAGAATCCGCCGCCGTCCGAGCCATGCGGACTCACGTAACGATAGTAGCCCTGCGACGGTCGGGAAGTGCATCCAAAGCGGCGCGGAGCGCCGCACTCCAAAGTAAAGGCGCGTAGCTCCAGTCCGCGCTAACATGGCGCGCCCACAGCCGGACTAGGGTGCGCCAAATGCTCCAGCTGACCCCACCGCGCACCGCAATTCTGGTGTTGATCATCTCGCTGCTTGCCGCGCCGGTCCTTGGCTACAGTCAGGACCAGGCTCGCAACGCCGCGCTCGAGATATCCGCGCTGGAAGCCGATTTGCTCAGGCTCTCCCTCCTTGCCCACGACCTGCTCGAGGGCAAGGAGGATCCCATCGAGCCGTTCGCCGCCACCCGCGGACGGATTGTCAGCCGTCTGGACTATTTCGATCAGTCCTTGCCGCACCGGCATCAGGCTCGCGAGGCCCTGGATCGATTTCAGATGGCCTGCCGCAATCTGCTTGCATCAAGCGAAGTCATTGCGTCGAGGACCCAGTTGATCAGGGATTTGCGAAGCGAAACCGATCTGTTCAACGAACGCATCCCGATGTTCTCGGTTCGCGCCGACGAACTGCTGCACAGTCTCGCCGAGCGCAAGGCCGAGCATGCGGATCTGTTGAGCGCCCATCGCATGCAGGTGTTGCTCGGTCGGGCAAGCGCGCGCGTGCCGACACTGCTTGCTGGCGATGCCGAAGCGATCGCCGCCGGTGACACGCTGCAGCGCGATATGGACATGCTTGGACGCGCGTTGGAGCAGATGCGCCACAAGCAAGCCGGCGACGCTGGCACCGCCACTGAGCTGGAACGAACAATCATTGCCGAGCTGACACAGATCCATGCAGAGATGCACGCGATATCCGCGCGCATCGTGCCCGCGGTGGGCGACCTGGTTCGGCTCATGGAGCACGGCCGCAAATTGCGCATCGAACTCGACGCCTTGGCACGTTCTGCACAGGGTCTGGTCACGGACCTGCGCTGACCTTTCCATGAACCCATGACGTAACGCATTGAGTCAGTGCGAGACGGTTTTTCCCGCGGGATAGAGCAAGGCCGCGAGCATGGCTGCCACCCTATCGTCATCGCGAGACCGCTTTTCCGGCCCGTTGTGCACACGGCCGATGAACCCTCGTCATCGCGAGGGAGCTTGCGACCGCAGCGATCCAGAGATTTTCGCTCCCACTTGCGGTTCAGATCTCTGGACTGCCGTATGCGTTCACCCCAGAGCGTTGGCTGGTGACGCAAGGCCACTCGAGGCCCGACCAAGGCACACGGAGAACGCCGTTGTTTTTCCGCCCTGAAAGGGCAGCACAAGTTAGCCTGGGGCAACGCCCCAGGAAATCGGACCACGAAAACCAGAGCCCTGAAGGGGCGAACTATGGTCGGCTGCTGAAAACACTGGCGCGGTTCAATGCGCGCTGGCAACGCGGTCGTGTCGGTTTGCTGCACGTGCGGATATAGTGCGCCCCTTCAGGGCTCGGATTTACGCGCTGCCTACCTGGGGCGTTGCCCCGGGCTAACTTGTGCTGCTCCGGCAGTGCCGGGACCATGGCCCGTGTGCATTTCCAGATCGAAGAAGGCGCTCGGAAGAAGAACCATTGTCACGCGGAGACGCGGAGGTCGCGGAGAGAGCTTTTAAGAGAACAATCTGACATCAGGCGTCGTGAACCCGGCTTCCGACTGCTGTTCGCACTAGGCACTTCGATCTTGCTCTTCCTCCGCGTCCTCCGCGTCTCCGCGTGAGACCGCTCTTGCTGGTTCATGGCCCGTGTGCACAACGGGCCGATAAATGCGTCTCGCAATGACGAGGGTTCAAGGCCGGTGCGCATTTCGGATCCCGAAAAGGCGTTTTGTAATGGCGAAGGTCATGGAGCGTCGATGGCGTTCTTGCCCTGACCGACCGTGTCCACGCCAGCCAGGGCGATTCCTGCCACCCGCCGGGCCTGCGTGCTGTCGCGTTTGACGGCAGTCACTCACCCTCATCGGCAAACAGATGTCGAAAGTACCGCTCCGGTGCATTGAGAAACTCGCGGGTAAGCCGGACATGGTCGGTTTCGCGTGCGTCGACGGGTTGGATGCCGTTGTCGTGGACTTTCAACACCGTGGCGGTCGGGTAGCAGAGCAATATCGGCGAATGAGTGGCGATGATGAACTGGGCCGCGCGGGAAACTTCCAGTTCGTGCAGGATCGCCAGAAAGGCCAGTTGGCGGTCGGGTGACAGGGCCGCCTCGGGCTCGTCCAATAGATAGACGCCGTCCTCGAAGCGCCCCTGGAACAACGCCAGGAAGGCCTCGCCGTGCGAGCGCAGATGCAACGAGCGATGGCCGTACTGGGAGAAGTGGGCGCCCATCTCCTCCATCCGGTCAATCCATTGGTAGAAGGTCTCGGCGCGCAGAAAGAAGCCGCCGGCCACCTTCTGCCGCCAGGCCAGGCGCAAGCAACGTCCCAGCTCGTGACCATCGACGCCTTCGGCATAGCTGTTACGCCGATCACCACCGATCGGATCGAAGCCGCAGGCCCAGGCGATCGCCTCCAGCAAGGTCGACTTGCCGGCGCCGTTCTCGCCCAGCAGCATCGTTACCGGGGACTTCAGTTGCAGCGGCAAACCGCGCGCGATCGAACGCAGGTTGAAAGGATGGCGGTCGGCGTCCTCCACCCGATTCCAGTCCAGATCAACGTGGGTCAGGAAGGGGCTGCCGGTAACGCCGGTGAAGGGGGTGCGTTTGCTCATGCGGTTATGGTCGCATGGGCGATGAAGTCGGGACTCGGAGTCGGGAGTCGGGAGTCGGGAGTCGGGAGTCGGGAGTCGGGAGTAAAAGCACAAGCTCAGAGCCCGAGTTCATGCGGCAGCCCCGCAGCCCGCCCCGCTGTTGCCCTTCACTGGCAACTGGAACTGCTCTTGCTCGATGCGATTCGCGCTGCTCACCGACATCCGACGGCGCTTCGCCCGGTGCTTCCGCCGCGCCTGTCTTGCGTGATCTCCCACCGGCTGCTAAAGCTGATTCCCGAGCACAGGGGAACAATATGGTCTGGCGTTGCGTTCTGTTTGTAGTGCTGGTGGGGTTACTGTCCGCTTGCGCCACCGATCCGGCGGCCCAGTTGCGTTCCGCGCATCGGGATCTGATCAAACCCGGCCTGGTCCGCGGCGATGGCGCGGCGGCCCTGGAGCGGCGGATGGCGCTCAGGAAGGCTTATGACGAGCGCCTGCAGGCACTGGTCGAGGAACAGACCGCGCGCGAGAGCCGCCAGTTCGGGCAATACGACGACGTAGAAGTACTCACATCGGTGCAAATCACCGGTAGCCGCATAGCGTCGGTATCGATCACCAATACCCAAGAGGCCGATGTAGACGAGGGCGGCCTTATCAAGCTTGCGCTGGGCCATCTCATCGTCTTGCGCGACGGCTGGCCGCACAGCGTGGCGCTTGGCGCGGGCACGCATGGGACGCTCGATTTGATCGACAGCGTCAACCTGCGCACGGCACCGAACTCGGGCTCGATCTGGTTCGCCGAGGTCATGCGGGAGGTACGGCGGCTGGCGTTGCCGAGGTAGAACGGGGAACAACATGGTTCGGCGATGTCTGCTTGTGGTGGTGCTTCTATCCGGCTGTGCCACCGATCCGGCGGCGCAGCTGCGATCGGCGCATCGGGACCTGACCAGATTCGAACACGTCCGCGGCGGTGGATGGCCGGCGCTGGAGCAGCGGATGGCGCTCAAGACAGCGTACAACCAGAGCGTTAAAGCGCTGGTCGAGCAAGAGCGCGCCCAGCTCGGAGCGGACTATGTAGAACCGCTCGTCGGGGAACCCTGGGATCAATGGCTGTGGCCCGCGTCGTACACCAACGCTCAGGACGCAAACCTCGACGAGGGCAGCACGATCAAGCTTGCGCTCGGGTATCTGATCGTGTTGCGCGATGGGTGGTTGCACAGTGTGGCGCTAGTCAGCGATGAAGGCGCACGGTTGGAACTGATTGACAGCGTCGACCTGAATGCGGCGCCGGAGTCGGACGCAATCCAGTTCCAGGCAATGATGGTGACCACCAACCAGCTGACTGTCTATGGTTTCGACGGCGCGAATAGCGAAACGGAACGCGCCGAATTGCGCAGCTACGAGCTTGCTCCGGACGGCCGATTTGTCGTCGGCGCGCGGATCCTGATCCGGTCAGATGATTCCACCTGGAGCAGTGGACGGAGAGTCTGGATCAGCGGCAAGGAATTGCTCATCGAAGGCAAACAATCACTTGAAGGCTCGGGACGACCGACCTGGCCGGAGTGGAAGCAGTATGGCAATGATGTTGAAGGCTGGAAGCCGCTGGCCGAATTTACCGATGTAATCTTGCCGGACTTCATGACCGAAGCCCGCTACCTGCACAGCTACCTGCGTTGCGAGCTCCCGGCGCTCAGGCTAGCTCGCCTGACCTGCAATGCGATCTCGGTGCTGGCCGACGAGAATTCGCAGCCCTACTACAGCAACGATGCCTTGTACGTCGGATTTGGTCACCCGGACGAGCGACGCCACACGGACCCCGCGCTGTCACGGAAGCAGCTGTGGGAGCTTCGGGAATCGCGTGAAGAACTGGCCCAAACGACGGTGCTGCGCATTCCTGTTGCGCGCGAGGAGCCGGTCACCAGTACCCGGGTCAAAGGCGACCTGATCTCCGGTTTCGACTTCAAGCAGATCGGCCAAACGCTGCATGTGGCCACGACATGGAAAGGCGAGACACTGCTGCACAATGTGCCGATCACGGCCTTTTCCGCCAAGCGCAGCCTGCCGCAACCGGCGATCGCGCGCATTGCGGCTACCGGTTGGCCGCGACGATTCAGTGAGCACGGTCTTTGGCTGACCAACGGCTACTCGCGCACCGATCATCTGGTCTTGATGCAGCCGCTGGACGGCGGCGCCGCTCAGCGCTTTGCGACCCCCTGTTGTACCTCGGGATTGCTGCCAGTCGACAAGGCCATGATCGCCGTTGGCGACACCTCTGGCTTGGGATACGTGGTGAGCGCATGGCTGAACGTCATCGCCGAAGAGCCTGCCGAGTTGATCGACGAATTGTACTTTCTCTATCGTCGTCCATCCTGGGGGCAAGTGGACTTCGCCATTCAGGATGACCAGAGCGTAATCGTGTCGTGGCCTTTGACGAAGTCTACGGGCCGGCATTCCGACCATCTGCCGCCATCACTTCAATTCCTGCGACTGGAAGGTAGACAGGTGGCACCAATCGGTGAGCTCAGCATGGACGACGGCCCACCGGTCCAACCGACCGAAGATGAGGACTGGTACGGCAACACCCGCACGGTGTTCCTCGGCGAGCGCATCATCCTGCTCAGCGGCGACCTGCTGAAGGAAGTGCGCCACGGCGCCGAGGGAATGCGCGAGGTACGGCGGCTGGCGTTGCCGAGGTAGCGACCAGCGCGGGCTCCGTCGCGTTGCCGTGGCTAGTCATTCGTAGTGCGTCCACATGCGCAGCACCTTGACCGTCTCTTCGGCTTGCAGCACCTGATAGACCAGTCGATGCTGGATATTGATGCGCCTTGAGTACGCACCGCCCAGATCCCCGACCAGTTTTTCGTACGAGGGCGGCGTCTGATAGGGGTTCTCGGCGAGAAGTTCGAGCAGTTTCTGGGCTCGTTCCTTCAGCCCGGCCGAGGCGAGATTGCGCGCATCCTTCTGTGCTTGCCTGGTAAAGACGACCCGCCAGGTCACCAGTCCAGATCCGAGGCGCAGGCATCGACTGGCTCGGCCATCCCGGTCCGGATGGATTCACGCATTCCCGGCAAGGAAAGCAGAAAAAGCGTCTCCTGGATCGCGGTCCAGTCTTCCTCGGCAATCAAGACAGAGTTGTTGCGCTTGCCGGATATGACAACGGGCCGGTGCGACTCGGCCACCTGGTCCATGAGCCGGTAGAAATTGGCGCGGGCCTGGCTCGCGGTGAGGGTCATCATGCTTTGGCTCCGAGTTTACTCAGCGCGTACGTTAACACGTACGAGCGCCTCCGCCAGTCTTCGGGGTCCTTGTCGATGAACCATCCGGGCTAGACTTGGCCTCTATCGAGGATCCCTCATGACTACACCCAATGCCGCTGTCACATCGCTGATCGAACTGGCCAGGAGCGTCATGCTCGACCTGCGCAAACTGATCGGCGACGACTGGGACAGCCAGCTGGCCGGGCGCAGCCAGGGCGATCTGGAGCGGCTGGCCGACTACGCGGCCAATCTGGAGATCGAGAGTGTCCACGCCGGCGCGCTGGACCTGTACGCCTATCTCGGCGTTTTTGTCGAGGGCCCGATGCGGCCCAACGCACAGCAGCTCGATGAGTTGCTTGGCCATGTCAATGCTCTCCAGGCCAGCCTGGCGGAACTGGCGCCGGAACCGGAGACTTCGGCGACGGATGAAGTCCTGACCTTGCTGTTGGAGCAGCCACTGCCCAAAGACTTCGGCCAACGGCTGGCCCAGGTCGGCCTCGCCCTGCTCAGCGCTGCCGAGGGCGATGAGCTCAGCCGGCGGATGGCCCAACGGTTACCTCGGCTCTTGCTGGTGGATGCCGAACTGGTGTCCGCCATCTGCGAGTCGCTTGACGGCCTGGCCGAGCGATGGCCCGAAGCGACCCGGACCCCGATCGTGGCGGTGGGCCCGGCCAACCAGCCTCGGCAGCGCCTCAAGGCACTGATCGAAGGCGCCGACCTGTACGTCAGCGATCTTCAGGATGCCGATTTGCCGCGACTGCTCAAGAGCCTGCTCAGCGACGACAGTGGCAACCCATATCGCATTCTCGTCGTCGACGATGATCGCCAGTTGACCATGTACTGCGAACGAATCCTGCGCCGCGCCGGCATGCAGGTGCATTGCGTCCACGACAGCGAACAGGTGCGCGCCGCGGTGCGCAGCTTCGATCCGGAACTGATCCTGATGGATCTGTACATGCCGGGCGAAGACGGCATGAGCCTGACCGCGGACTTGCGCAAGGAAAGTGACTCGCTGGTTCTGCCGATCGTCTTTCTGAGTGGAGAGCAGAGCGAGGAAGCGCGAGTCCAGGCGATCTCCGCCGGCGGTGACGACTACCTGACCAAACCGGTCCGACCGCGCCATCTGGTCGCCGCGGTGAGCAGCCGGGTCAAGCGGGTTCGTGCCATTGGTAGACAGCTGGTGCGGCCCGCCGCCGCCGAGTCCGAGATCCTGATCCGCAAGGGAGATTTCCTGGCCGAGCTGGCCACGTTGATCGATTCGACAGCAGAGCGCATGCCCGTTCTGCTGGCGCTCGCACTGGATCAGGCGGACGATCTGGATCAGCGGCTGGGGCTCGGTGCCAAGCACCAGCTCGAACAAGCAATCGTGCAAAGATTGCTGCAGGTGCTGGATGTCGGTGACAAGCTCTGCCTGTGGCGTGAGTTCGGCTTCGGCGTGCTGATCGAGCGGCCCGAGCAGGCCAGCGCCACCAACGTAGCAGAGGCGCTGCGGCGCGCGGTGGCCGACCAATCCTTCAAGCTGCAGAGTCAGGATTGCAGGCTCACACTCAGCGTGGGGATCGCACCCCGACAGCGCATCGGCAAGGATCAGGACGACTGGATCGGCGCCAGCTTTGCCACGCTCACTGCGGCGCAGCGGCTCGGCGGCAACCGCATCGAGGGTCTGCTCGGCAACGACGACGGTGAACTTCCGCCGGAGCGCTTGCTGTGGATTCGCGAACTGGTCCGCGCCGCCGCCCAGGGCAGTGGAGCTGCAGCCGAGTTCCAGCCCTTGCTGCCCCTGCGTGGAGAGCGCGGGGGGCTCTATGATCTGCAACTGAGCCTGGTCGACAAGCGCCACCCCCTTGAAGGGGTGTCGCGACGAGACTATCTGCGCGTGGCGCGTGATCTGAGCGTGCTGCCAACGATGGATCGGCTGGCACTGCGCAAGGCCCTTGAAGCATTGGACGATCTGCGCTCACGCAACCATGTCGCTAATGTGCTGGTCTCGCTCGACCTCGACAGCTTTGACAGCGACCAGTTCACTTGGCTCGAAAGCGAGTTGGGCGCTCGCGATTATCATGGCCAGTTGCTGACCGTGGAGTTCGCTGGCAACCAGTTGCTGACCCAACCGGCCCTGACCGCGCTGGTTCAGCAGTTGCGCCAGATGGACGTACGGGTCTTTGCCAATGACCGCGGCGGCCTCGGCCAGCTGATCGCGCTGAAGGGGTTACCGCTCGACGGTGTGCGCTTGCCGGCCGAGGCGATCCTTGGCGCCAATCCCAGTGTCGTGGCTCAAATGATCGAGGAATGGCAGGCCGACAATCGGGCGGTCATCCTCGATGGGGTGGACGAAATGGCCCAGCTGACGCCGCTGTGGAATCTGGGCATCGACTACCTGCAGGGCAATGCGGTCGCAGCGCCCGGTCCGCGGCTGGACTATGACTTTGGGGACCAGGCCGGCTGAGTGGGGTGAGAGGCAGGCTGATGTAGCTGTGGGGGCCCGAAGTTCGGAGTTGGGAGTCGGGGTCGGAATCGGTATCGGAATCGGAATCGAGAACGACGAATGAGCTTTAGCCCGCCAACGACTTGCGGTGTCCTGGGCAGTCATCAAGAACGGCGATGTGGTAACACGATTTTATGAGGAGGCAGCCGGATACGCCGGGCAACGGACCGATTCCGATACCGATTCCGACCCCGACCCCGAGCAGAGCTCGTGCAGCGGACTCGGCGTTGACGGGGGTGGTTTCTGCACCCGCTCGGCCCGCCCCCTCCTGAACACCCGTTCACCCGTACACCGCCCCGGCTGAGCTAAAGTTGGCGGCTCTGACGGGGAGACGCCGAATGCTGGAACGTATCGAACACGACGGAATCCTGGAATTGCGGCTGGCGCGGCCGCCGGTCAATGCCTTGTCGCCGGGACTGGTGCACGCCTTGCGCAGCGAGGTAGAAAGCGCCCCGCGACAGGGTTTCCACGGTCTGATCCTGAGTGGTCGCGAAGGCGTCTACTCGGGCGGGCTGGATGTGCCTGAATTGATCCGGCTGGATCGTGAAAGCATGGCCGCGTTCTGGGACGATTTCTGCGGCCTGATGGGTGCGCTGGCCTGCTCGCCAATTCCCACCGTCGCCGCGATCACCGGCCACAGTCCGGCCGGCGGCGCAGTGATCGCGATGTGGTGCGACTACCGGGTCATGGCCGCCGGCGACTACCGCATCGGCCTGAACGAAACCCAGGTGGGCCTGGCCATCCCGCCCATGATCATCGACGGCTTCAAGCGGCTGGTCGGCGCTCACCGCGGCGAACGCTTGGTCGCCGAGGGCCGACTGATTCCGGCGTCCGAGGCCTTGCAGATCGGGCTGGTCGATGAGCTGGCAGACGTTGCTGCCGTGGTACCTCAGGCGCTGGCCTGGCTGCGGCGCCACCTCGCCCTCCCCCAGCACGCCTTCCTGGCCAATCGCCGGATCGCTCGTGCGGATCTGGGTCGGCTGTTCGATGACGACGACAAAGCCGCCGCACAGGCCTTCGTCGAGGGTTGGTTCAGCGCGCCCACGCAGGCCGCGCTGCAGGCACTGGTGGCGCAGTTGCAGGCGCGCAAACGCCGGTGAGGG
>JBGTIE010000393.1:0-2618 GCA_041745855.1 Lysobacterales bacterium
TCCGCACGTGCGGCTAACCGGCATGACCGTGTAGACAGAGCACCTTGAACCGCACCACCGGTTCAGCAGCCGACCATGGTTCGCCCCTTCAGGGCTCTGGTTTCGTGGTCCGGTTTTCCTGGGGCGTTGCCCCAGGCTAACGTGTGCTGCCCTTTCAGGGCGGAAGAGCAACAGCGAAACGCAAATGCGATTGCCGCAGTCGCTTGGGCTCTCTCGCGATGACGAGGGTTCATGGCCCGTGTGCATTTCCGGGCCGGAAAAAGGCTCTCGCAATGACGATGGAGTGGCTGTCATCGGACTGATTTCTCGCGTCACTCGCTGTGCCCGCGTCGGAGAAGGCTGGCAATGACGATTCAATGAGTTACACCATGGCTTCATGGAGAGGTAGCCTGGTCGTGTCGTGGCGGTTCGGGCTAATCCTCGGCTGCGATCAACCCCGGCAGGCTTAGCCGCAGACCCGCTTCGGTATCCGGGTCATTCAAGGCCATCGCGACAGTCGCCTCGACGAAGCCCAGCTTGCTGCCGCAGTCAAAGCGGCGGCCGGCAAAACGATAGCCATGTACCGGCATCTCGGAAATCAGTGCGGCGATCGCGTCGGTGAGCTGGATCTCGCCACCGGCACCGGGTCGGGTCTGCGCCAGCAATTCGAAGATCCGGGCCGGCAGCACATAGCGGCCGACCACGCCGTAGTGGCTGGGGGCATCCTCCGGTGCCGGCTTTTCAACCACGCTGCGCAGGCGCCAGAGCTGCTCATCGATGGCGTCACCATCGATGATGCCGTAGCGGCTGGTCAGCGCCGGATCAACCGGCTCGACCGCGATCACCGCGCCGCCCAGCCTGCCCTGCGCCGCCGCCATGTCGGCCAACGCCCACTGATCGCGGTGATAGATGAAATCATCCGGCAGGATCACGCCGAAGGGCTCATCGCCGACCACCTGGCGCGCGCACAGCACGGCATGTCCCAGGCCGAGCGCCTGCGGCTGCACCACATACACTGCTTCGACCCCGCTCGGCAGCACCGCCCGTGCCACCGCCAGCAACTCGTGCTTCTCGCGCCGCTGCAGCGTGTCTTCCAACTCGTAGGCAACGTCGAAGTGATCAGCAATCGCGCGCTTGTTGCGGTTGATGACGAACACCAGTTGCTCCGCCCCGGCCGCAACCGCCTCATCCACCGCCCACTGGATCAACGGCCGGTCGACGATCGGCAACAGCTCCTTCGGCACCACCTTGGTAGCCGGCAGAAAGCGCGTACCCAGACCAGCCACCGGAAATACCACCTTGCGCAAACGCATGTGCTGCTCCTGGGTTGTTTCGTTCAGCCGCACATCTTGGCGGTTCGATTAGCAAAACCAAAAGGAGAAGAGCTATATCACCACAAAGGACACAAAGGACACAAAGGAGAGCAAAGTAAGCTTTACCGTTGGTCTGCGCTGGCTGGAAGGGATATTCGACGATCGCAGCAAAATCTGCGCGTCGGCGATATTGAAAGCTTTCCTTCGTGTCCTTTGTGTCCTTTGTGGTCAATCAGCTCTTGACCTGCTCCTTGATCGTTCAATCCCGCCCGCCGACAGCCGCCTCCAGACCGCCCCTGCGCTCAAACGGCAGCACGTTGTGCTCGCCGTCCGGTGCCGACTGTGCGAACTCGGGCACCAGTGTTTCCAGCACCTGCTGCAGGCGCGGCTCGTCGTACTGTTTGACGGCCTGCCCCGCCTGGGTCAGCAGGCGCTGTAGCTGGTCGAAATCATGCTGCCGGTGCTGCGCCAGAAAGATCTTGCGGTGGGTCGTTTCGACGTAGGCCTCGTGCTCGTGGAACAGTTCCTCGAACAGTTTTTCGCCGTCGCGCAAGCCTGTGTAGACGATCTGGATGTCCTGCCCCGGCACCTTGTTGGCGAGCAGGATCATCTGCTCGGCGAGATAGCGGATCTGCACCGGCTCACCCATGTCGAGGGCGTAGATCTCTCCGCCCTGGCCCAGCACCGCCGCCTGCAGGATCAGCTGACAAGCCTCCGGGATGGTCATGAAGTAACGCGAGATCTCCGGATGGGTGACCGTGACCGGACCGCCGGCACGGATCTGCTCGCGGAACAGCGGCACCACGCTGCCCGCCGAATCGAGCACATTGCCGAAGCGTACGGTCAAGAAACGGGTCTTCGAGTGGGCGGCGAAGTTCTGGCAGAACAGCTCGGCCACGCGCTTGGTCGCACCCATGACATTGGCCGGGTTGACCGCCTTGTCGGAGGAGATCAGCAGGAAGGTTTCCACACCGCCGCGGTCACAGGCCAGCGCCAGCGTCTGGGTACCCAGCACGTTGTTGCGAAAGGCCTCGCGCAGCTGCCGCTGCAGCATCGGCACGTGCTTGTAGGCGGCGGCATGGAAGACCAGTTGCGGCCGAAAGCGCTTGAGCGCGTTGGCGCAGGCGACTGCATCGGTCACATCGCCGAGCACCGCCTCGATTTCCAGCTCGGGGTACTCGGCCTGCAACTCCCGGGTGATCTGATAAAGGTTGTGCTCGCACTGCTCGAACACGCACAAGGCGCTGGCACCCAGCCTGGCGACCTGCCGCGTCAGCTCCGAACCGATCGATCCGCCGCCGCCGGTGACCAGCACCCGCCGGCCGC
>JBGTIE010000394.1:0-1937 GCA_041745855.1 Lysobacterales bacterium
CTGGAGTTCGGAGTGGCCAGCTCAGGAGAATCCCAGGCCAGGAATCAGACAGCGCTGGACAGCCTGCTCGAAGACATCTTGGTGGCGCCTTTTGAGGCGCGCGCTGCGCGCGCTTACGGTCCGCTGCGTGCCGCTACTCGCGAACGGAACAAAGATGCGCTGGACAAACTCATTGCCTCCCATGCGCTGTCGCTGGGGGTGATATTGATCACCAATAGCGAGGCCGACTTCCGTGGTTTCAAAGGCCTGATCATCGAGAATTGGGGCAATCAACACTGATCAACATTCGCATCAACCGCTCTTTCCCGGACCGTGAGATCGCCGGATTTTCACGGTAGGCTCCAAGTTGGTTCACCACCGTGGCTCGCCATGATACTGATTCGCCGCCTGTCGATGAGCTATGCGCTCGAGGACCAGCGCATCACGGTGCTCGACGACGTCGATCTGGACATCCAGCGGGGCGAGAGCGTGGCCATTGTCGGGCCCTCCGGTTCCGGCAAGACGACGCTGTTGCTGCTGCTGGCGGGCCTGGAGCGACCCGCGTCGGGCACTATCGCCATCCAGGACACGGATCTGGCCGCGCTGGATGCCGACGGGCTGGCGGATCTGCGGCGTGACCATGTGGGTATCATCTTTCAGTCGTTTCATCTGATTCCCAGCCTCACCGCACTCGGCAACGTGGCGCTGCCGCTGGAGATTGCCGGCCGCCCGGGAGCCGCCCAGCGGGCCCGCGAGATGCTCGAGCGGGTGGGGCTGGGGGCGAGGATTCGGCATCATCCGGCGCAGATGTCCGGCGGCGAGCAGCAGCGGGTAGCCATCGCCCGGGCGCTGGTGCACCGGCCATCCCTGGTGCTTGCGGACGAGCCGACCGGCAATCTGGACAAGCGCACGGGGCAGAAGGTCAGCGATCTGCTGTTCAGCCTGCACGACGACATGGGGTCGACACTGGTGCTGGTAACCCACGACGAGCAGCTTGCGCGGCGCTGCGACCGGCAGCTCAGGCTCGAAGATGGCCGCTTGGCGCAGGGGGCTGCCGATGCCGTTTCTGCTTAGGCTCGCCTGGCGCGACCTCGGCACCAGCGGTCAGATGCTGTGGGTGTTCTGCACCTGCCTGGCTTTGGGGGTCACGCTGGTGGCTGCCACCGGCGGCCTGTACCGGCAGGTCAGTGAAGGGCTGCTCGTCAACAGCCGGGCCGTCACCGGCGGCGATCTGGCAGTGTTTGCCCGCGAGCCGCTGCCGGCGCAGGTGCTGGATTGGATGGCTTCAACCGGCGAGGTGTCGCGGTTGACCGAGCTGGACACGATGCTGGCAACCGTCGCCGGGGCGCTGCAGATCGTCGAACTGCAGAGCGTCGACGAGAGCTACCCTTTGTACGGCACGCTGGTGCTTACGCCGCCGCAACCGCTGACCAGCGCAACCCGCCGGATCGGCGGCACCTGGGGTGTTGCCGTCGACCCAGTGCTCGCCCAGCGGCTCGACCTTGCGGTCGGCGACCGGGTGGAGGTAGGTGAGCTGAGTCTGGAGGTGCGGGCGCTCATCGAACATCAGCCCGATCGCGGTCTCACCGCGGACTGGCGCGGTGCGCCGGTGCTGGTGGCCAGTGGCGCGCTGGAAGAGTCCGGTCTGCTGCTGCCCGGAAGCCGCATCGGTTACGAGTACCGGGTGAAGACCCTGATCGACCCCGACGTCTGGCAGGACCGCTTCATTACAGAATTCCCCGCGGGTAGTTGGGAGGTCAGAACCTTCGCCGAGCAAGGTGACCGCGTGGCGCAAAGGCTCGCACAGGTGGCCTCGGCGCTGCTCATCATAAGCTTCAGCACGTTGTTCATCGGCGGCCTCGGCGTGGCCAACAGCGTGCAGGCCTATCTGCGCGGCAAGCTGTCGACCATCGCGACCCTGCGCGCGCTGGGTCTGCGCGACCGGCGGCTGGCGCTCG
>JBGTIE010000395.1:0-5833 GCA_041745855.1 Lysobacterales bacterium
TCCGACGCTTAGCCTTTTGCATCATCCGTGAGTGCCGTGCCAGCCGAGTTCGCATATGTCGCGATCGGCAGCAATCTGGACCAGCCGCTGGTCCAGGTCCGAACTGCGCTGGACGCGCTACGGCTACTGCCCAACTGTGTCGACCTGCGCGCGTCCTCGCTGTACCGCTCACCGCCGTGGGATGGATCGGATCAACCCGATTACATCAACGCGGTCGCGGAGCTGCGCTGGCAAGGCAGCGCCGCGGAGTTGTTCGCCGAGTTGCAGCGACTGGAGCGGCAAGCCGGTCGACGGCGTGATCGGCAACGACGCAATCAGGCCCGCAGTCTGGATCTGGACCTGTTGCTCTACGCCAACCTGGTCTCAGACAACCCCAGCTTGCAACTGCCCCATCCGCGCATGCTCGACCGTGCCTTCGTGATGCGCCCCCTGGCCGAACTGGCTCCGGCGCGCCTGATGGCCGATGGCCGTAGCGCGGCCGAGCATGCCCAAGCGCTGCGCGACGAGCCGCTGCAGCGGATCGAGGAGGCCTAGTTTGGGAGGGTATGCAGTCGGGAGTCGGGAGTCGGGAGTATGCATCGTGGAGCGGCTCGCTCCATGCGGTGTTGGTCTTCAGATTGGTCCGGAACTCCGGATTGCCGGCTTTTCCTGACCCCTCAGCCCTCAGCCCTCAGCCCTCAGCCCTCGTTCGGAACCCAATGACGCACTGCAGCGTCCGCGTTGTTACCATGAGCGTGTCGCCGGTCCCAACCCGCAGTCCCCACCAGAGCATCCATGTACAGCATTCCGACCACCGCGCCGCAGCGTGCGCTGACCATTCCCGAACTGCAGGCGCGCAAGGCGGCGGGCGAGCCGATCGTTGCCCTGACCGCCTATGACGCGAGTTTTGCGCGGGTCGCCGACGAGGCCGGGGTGGACGTCGTGCTGGTCGGTGACTCGCTCGGCAACGTCATCCAGGGCCAGCGCCACACGCTGGGTGTGACGGTCGATGACGTGCTCTATCACACCCGCGCCGTCGGCCGGGGCCTGCAGCATGCGTTGCTGATGGCGGACATGCCGTTCCTGGCCGCAGCCACGACCGCGCGGGCGATCGACAATGCGGCCAGGCTGATGGGCGAAGGCGGTGCGGTCATCCTCAAGCTGGAAGGCGCAGGCCCCATCCTCGACATCATCGGCTGCCTGGTCGCGCGGGATGTGCCGGTGTGCGCCCATCTGGGCCTGACACCGCAGTCGGTCCATCGCCTCGGCGGCTACAAGGTGCAGGGACGCGAGGCGGCCGTCGGCGAACGTTTGCAGGCCGACGCGCTGGCAGTCGA
Source organism: Lysobacterales bacterium (assembly GCA_041745855.1). Classification (GTDB taxonomy): domain Bacteria; phylum Pseudomonadota; class Gammaproteobacteria; order Xanthomonadales; family SZUA-5; genus JAWLAT01. The sequence continues at coordinate 1,317 of JBGTIE010000395.1, forward strand.
GCAGGCCGGGGCGTCCTTCCTGGTGCTTGAATGCGTCCCGACTGAACTGGCCACGACTATCTCCCGCTCGCTGCGCATTCCCACCATCGGCATCGGCGCCGGCCCCGGCTGCGATGGTCAGATCCTGGTCCTGCATGATGTGCTGGGGGTGTCCGGTGGGCGCCGACCGCGCTTTGCCAAGGATTTCACCGCCGACGGGCGTAGTCCGCGGCAGGCGATCGCAGCCTATGTCGACGACGTGCGCCAGGCCCGCTTTCCGCTCCCCGAGCACGGCTACTAGACCGCGATGGCGATGGAGGTGATCGAAACGGTCGCCCAGTTGCGGCGCCGGACGGCGCAGTGGCGCTGTCAGGGTCTGCGCAGCGCGCTGGTGCCGACAATGGGCAATCTGCACGCTGGCCATTTGAGCCTGCTCGCGGCGGCGCGTGGGCGGGCCGATCGGGTCATCGCCAGTGTGTTCGTCAATCCGACCCAGTTCGGCCCGGCCGAGGATTACGCCAGTTATCCGCGCACCTTGGAGCAGGACCAGCAGGCACTCGCCGCGGCCGGCTGCGACCTGCTGTTCGCACCACCGCTGGAAGAAGTCTATCCGCCCTCACCGACGCCATCGATGGTGGGCCTGGATCCGGGGCCGCTGGCGCACGATCTCTGCGGAGCGTTCAGGCCGGGTCATTTTCACGGTGTCCTGCAGGTGGTCGCCCGGTTATTCAACTTCATTGCGCCGGATCTGGCGATCTTCGGTGAAAAGGACTATCAGCAACTGGTCTTGCTGCAGGCGCTGGCGCGCGATCTGGCCTTTCCGATCCGGATCGAAGGGGTGGCGACCGTGCGCGAAAGCGACGGCCTTGCGATGAGTTCGCGCAACCAGTACCTGGCGCCGGCCGAGCGCGCGCGCGCCGGCGTTCTGCATGCCACGCTGCAATCGGCGGCCGACCAGATCCGAGAGGGTCGTTGCGTGCCGGAGGTTGAGCAGGCCGGCTACGCGAGTTTGCGCGAAGCAGCGATGATTCCGGATTATTTCGCGCTCCGACGCGCCTCGGACCTGGGGCCGGTGACGGCGGCCGACCGGTCGTTGCGAGTGCTTGCGGCGGCACGGCTGGGCCGCACGCGCTTGATTGACAATCTGGCAATTGAACTTTAAGCGCTCGTGTTTGTCTGTTAGTACTGCCTGACCGTGGGTGTGGTAATCAGGCCAAGGGCTGGTATTCACACCACAGTTGTGGTAGTTTCACAACCACTCTGAGAAGTTTGCAACACCAACGCAGCTTCCCAGGGTACGCAGGGCGCGTTTTGAGGTAATCGTCACTCCGATTATTCCCCCGCCGGTAACCCCGGCGGGTTTTTTTTGCCTGTGATTTGGAGCGCCAGGGCTGAGGGCTGAGGGCTGAGGGCTGAGGGTCTCCAAGAGCAGGGCTGAGGGCTGAGGGAACCGGGGAGTTCTTCGGTAGCGAGCTCCCCTCGGGGTCGGGGTCGGAATCGCTATCGGAATCGATTCGTTTCGTCGCACCTTCATCGCGGTTCTCCCTGCCGACGGCCCACGCCGGCTTACATCAACTCGTTCGTGGTCAAAACCCATGCACTCGATTCCGATTCCGATTCCGACCCCGACCCCGACTCCCTGAGCCCTGGTTCTAAAGGCCCTCAGCCCTAGTTCAAAAGCCCTCAACCCTCCGCAATCATGGCGTACCATCGTCAGCTGAAACCCTGGGACACGTCGCACGATGGAACGCAAGGCATTCCAATGGCAGGCACTGCAAGCGCGGGCGGAACGGGCGTTGCCGAGTCTGCAGGAACTCGCCGCCGACGCCAGCCGGGCGGAGCGGTTTGAATTCCGCTTCGATGGGCTGCATCTGGATCTGAGCCGTTGCCGCATCGACGCACCGCTGCTGGCGCTTGCCGTTGACCAACTGGAACAGATCGGCTTTGAGCAACAGCGCCAAGCGCTGTTCGATGGTGCGATCGTCAACGCCAGTGAGCAGCGTCCCGCCCTGCACCCGCTGTTGCGCGCCAGTGCTCCGTACCATCCGGAACAGGCGGCGTTGTTTGGCGAGATGCTGGCGGCGCGAGAGCGGATGCTCGAACTGGCCGGGGCGGTGCGCGAGGGCAGGGCCGAAGCACATGGTCTGGTCAATGCGCGCTGCGTGATCAACCTGGGCATTGGGGGCTCCGATCTGGGGCCACGACTGGTCGCCGATGCGCTCGGCGATGGCCAGGTGGCAGTGCACTTCGTAGCCAACGTCGATGGCCACGCGCTGGCTCGATTGCTGCCCCGTCTGAGTGCGGCGCAAACGCTGTTCGTGGTCGCCTCCAAGAGTTTCAGCACCCGCGAGACGCTGCTCAATGCCGCCAGCGCCAAGGTCTGGTTGCGCCAGCAGGGCATCCCCGAGGCGGAGCTGCCGAGGCATTTTCTCGTCTGCAGCGCGCGGCCCGATCGCGCCTTCGATTTCGGTGCGGCCGAAGTGTTGCCCTTCGCCGAAGGTGTGGGAGGGCGCTACTCACTCTGGTCGACGGTCGGCTTCGCCGCCGCGGTGGCGCTGGGCCCGGAGCGCTTCAGGGCCTTGCTGGCCGGCGCCGAAGCACTCGATCAACATTTCCTGCAGGCCGCACCCGGCCGCAACCTGCCGGTGCTGCTGGCCATCGCCCACGCGTTGGACCGGGTGCTGTGGGGCTATGCCAGTCGCGCCGTCGTGCCCTACGACGAACGGTTGGCATTGTTGCCGTCCTTCCTTCAGCAACTGGAAATGGAATCCAACGGCAAGGGCGTCGATGACGCGCAGCAGCCGTTGCCCCATGCCGCTGCACCGGTGATCTGGGGCGGTGTCGGGACCGATGGCCAGCACGCCTATTTCCAGGCTCTGCACCAGGGGCGGGATATCGTTCCGGTCGACTTCCTTGCACCGATCTGCCCTGATCACGATCTGGCCGAGCATCACGAAGTGCTGCTGGCAAATCTGCTGGCCCAGTCGGCCGCGTTGCTGCAAGGCAGCGGAATCGACGAGGCCGACGCGCCGGCCGATCCGCTGGCACCCGCCAAACAGTGCCCGGGCGGTCGGCCCAGTACGGTGCTGTTACTCGAGCGCCTGACCCCTGCTACCCTTGGCGCCCTGCTGGCCCTGTACGAGCACAAGGTCTACGTCCAGAGCCGGATCTTCGGCAACAACCCCTTCGATCAATGGGGGGTGGAACTGGGCAAGCAGATCGCAACGGCAATCGAACCGGCCCTGGCCGATCGGGCAGCCGCGCAAACGCATCGATTTGATCCGACCACCGATGCCTTGTTGCGCAGAATCCGCGCCGTGCGATGCCCCTGACCTGAACGCCAATCCACGCTATGCTTGCTCGTTGCCGCGCCATCAGCTATAAAGCGCGGCCGATTTACCCGGCGAGTGCTGGTGCAATCGAGACATCCCTGCGGAGGTAGTACCTGTGGCAGTGACCGCGACACCGTCCAAGAATTCAACCCAAAAACGTACTGCGCCGGCCGTTTCCGTGGCCGATCTCCCGCTGCCGGACGGCTACACGCCGAAGGTGGATCTCCCCTTGGGTTATCGGCCTGGCCAGGCCAAGGGCGAGGAGTACATGAGCACGGAGCACCTCGAATACTTCCGTCGCAAGCTGCTGATCTGGCGCCATGAGCTGGTGGAAGAGTCGCAGCAGACCATCGACAACCTGCGCGAGGAAGTGCGTGATGTCGGCGACGAAGCCGAGCGCGCCACCCGCGAGACCGAGAATTCGCTCGAACTGCGTACCCGCGACCGTTATCGCAAGCTGATCGGCAAGATCGACAAGGCGCTCAAGCGGATCGAGGATGGCCGATACGGCTACTGTGAGGAAACCGACGAGGAGATCGGCATCGACCGGCTCGAGGCCCGTCCCATCGCCAGTCTGTGCCTGGACGCCCAGGAGCGTTGGGAGCATCGCCAGCGACTGATGGGTGACTGATCAGCTCAGCGACCGCGACAGGCGCCGAGAATCGCCATACCGCCGGGCTAGCTGATCGCGTGCGCCGCTTCTGCCCGCAGCCGGCCGTAAAGTGCGGCCAGGCCGTTGTTGCGGGTCGAGCTCAGGTGGCGGTCCAACCCGATGGCCTGGACGAAGTCCGGGGCCAGGTTGAGGACGGTATCGGCGCTGCGGCCGTCATAAACCCTCAGCATCAACGCGATCAGCCCCGATACGATTGCCGCGTCGGAGTTGGCGCGAAAGCGCATCCGCTCGGCATCGCCGCCGGCTACGACCCATACCTGCGACTGGCAGCCGTGGAGCAGGTTCTGTTCGCTGCGTTCGGCGTCCGCCAGCGGCGCTAGCTGCTTGCCCAGGTCGATCAGATACTGGTAGCGCTCGCTCCAGTCCTGCAGCAGCGCGAAGTTGTCGATGATCTCGCGCTGCGCAGCTTCGGCCTCGGCCCGGTCCGCCGCACTCATGCGCCGACCTTCCCGTCCAGCCGCCAGCGCGGTCCCTCGGGAGTGTCCTCGATCTGGATGCCTTCGGCGGCCAGTTGCTGTCGGATCGCATCGGCG
>JBGTIE010000396.1:0-5611 GCA_041745855.1 Lysobacterales bacterium
GCTGGACCAGCGCACGCCGCTGCCATCGTCGGCGTGCCAGCCGCGCAGCAGTTGCGCAGCTGGGGCCCGCTGCGCATCGATCCGCTTTTGCGCTGGTTGCTCCAGGTGCGCACGCTTGTAGATGCAGCTGCGACAAGCCGACTCTGAACCCGCCAGATGCCGTTGCCGAAAGGCCTGGTAGCCGGCGCCGTGCCAGATTTCGCGCAGGCTGTGCTTATGTAGATTGCCCATGCTCAGTTTCTCGGTCACCTCGCAGACCACGACGCTGCCATCGGCCAGGATGTGGGCGGTCTCGAAGGGACTTTGATCGCAGCCATCGATGCGGGCCCCGGCTGGCAGCGGCCATGGCCATGCCTGTGGATGGGGCGCGAGCGTTGTGGCCTCACTGAGCTCATGCGAGGAGAGTTGGATCGCAAGTCTTGGAGCACGTTGCTGCGCCTGCGCGAGCGTGGCTTGCAGCCGGGCGCTGAACGCTGCAGTCAGGGTGCCATCGGCGGCATGTTCGACCGCCGATCCCAGCGGCAGCGGATCGCGGCCGATCAGCGGATGGACCGCGAGCACGCCGATGTCCAGATCCCGCGCAAGCTCGGCGATCTCCGGTAACTCATCGAGGTTGCGCTCCATCGCGACGAAAGCCAGATCGATGACGAAGGGGCGCTCATTGCGGGCCCGCCAGTCGAGCACCTGCTGCAATCGCTCATACATCGCGCCGAGCTTGCCGAAGCGATAGATCGCATCGAAGCGGTCCGGGTCCAGCGTGTGCAGCGACACCGTCAGTCGGCTCAGCCCGGCGTCGAGCGCGGCCTCCAGTCGCTGCGGCTTGAGTGAGGCCAGCGCGCTGACCAGTTCGACCTGGGCGCCGGTCGCTGCTGCCAGCGCGATGGCTTCGGCCAGTTGTGGGTAGTGACCGGATTCGCCGGCGTAGTTCAGGCGCAGGATCTGCGGCCGATCGAGTTCGCCGATCAGCCGCAGGTACAATTCGAAGTCCAGATGTTCCCCCGCGCCGCGCAGGCTGGCGCGGGTGCAGAAGATGCAATCGAAGGGGCAGCGTGAGGTCAATTCGATCCAGAGGATGCGGGGCAGGGCGCAGGTGCGCGCGGCCAGCAGGTCCAGTGCGGTACTCATATCAATTCCTTGCTGGACAGTGGCTGGCCGGACCAGACCTGCAGGGCCTGCAGCGCGAACAGTCCGGCCCAGGTCGGGCGATCGTCATCGGACGCGGCGAAGGGCAGCCGGCCTTGCCGATCGACCCGGGCTGCGAGTTCAGCAGCCAGACGCGACCAGCTGGGGTCGTCATCGAGCTTGAGCACGCAGGCCGCGCGCAGCAACTGCGCCAGCACGTCGGAGCGGCGCGGTCCGCCGGCGACGTGCTCGGTGATGGCTTCGGCACCACCGTGCTCGGCGAGCAGGCGAAGCATTGCCTCCCGCGCCTGTTGCGGGCGGTCCAACTCGATCAGTCCCTCGATCGCGTATAGCTGCGGATGGGCCTGTGGATGGGGTGAATGGAGGGTCAACTCGATGAGTTCGGCCACCGTATCGGCACACAGTTTCGCCAGCGGACCCTGTCCGGGGATCAGCCGCGCGCAGGCCTTCAGCAGAAACGGACCCGATGAGGAGGACCAACCAGAATGAGTGAAGCCATGCTCTTCCTTGTCCCAGCCAGCTTCGTTAGCTCGCGGATTGTGCAACGGGTGAGCTGCTCTTCCGGGTTCTGGGCCCTGGGCCCTGAGCCCTGGGCCCTTGCGGGCCGGTACACACGCACTCAACCGCCCGTCCACGACAAAACAATCCATTGCTTCCCACAGCCTGTCAGCCAGCAAAGCTGCCCGGCTACAGCGTCGCACGCTGGCCCAGCGAAGCAGGCCATCCCAAAGCACCGCGTGGTCGTACAGATAGTGTACCTGCAGATAGATTGGCGATATCGACTCCAGGCCCAATCCGATCCGGGTCGGCCACAGGCCGGAGGGAAGTTGCAGCCCGGCCAGCGCATCGACCACAGCCGTCCCGGTCGTTTGCGGGAGATCCGGACCGCTGCTTGCCCAACGCAACCAGTAACCGGCGATCTCCGGATAGGCGTATTGTGGCTCGCCATCCGCTGTCCAGGCACCGATGACACCGCGGGGCAGCCCATGGCTCCAGCCGGGATCGCTCAGATCGACTTGCATACGCGCGATCGTGGCCGAATGCTGCGGGGGCCTCATGCCGACAATCGCAGAGCTTCCTGCGCCCGTTCGGCTGGCTGGAGGTGTTCCATGATCGCCAACGCCGCGCGGCGACCGGCGCGGCCGTCGCCATATGGACTGGACGGAGTGAATTTCCAAGGTTCCGGCCATGGCGTGCGATCCAGCGCCTGGCAGATCCGAGTTGCCAATGCTGCTGGCTGATGTGGGTCAATCCGCACGGCATGGCCGTCCTCGATCGCCTCGATCCGCTCACAGCTGTGGCGGTAAACCAGCAGCGGCACGCCCAGATACGGCAGTTCCTCGGCCGCCCCGCCGGAATCGCTCAGCACCGCGCGCGCCTGCTGGGCCAGCGCCAGCCATTCGGACCTTGGTAGAGCGGGCAGGCGCTGGATCCCATGACAGGGGGCAAGGACTTCGTCCCAGCGGCGACTCCAGCTTCCGTTCGGATGCGCCAGCACGCCGATGCGCCAGCCGGATTCAGCCAGCGCACACAGCGCCCGCGCCAGTTGCTTCAGCGCGTGGCCGGCGTTCTCCCGCCGATGGATGTCGACCAGCAGCTCGAAAGTCGGCTTCCCAGGGTGCACTGCCGGCAAGCCACGCACGCCATCGACCGCGGTACTGCCGACCTGCCGGATGCGATTGATGGGAACTGCCTCGGCCAGCAGTTGCTCAACCGCGCGCGCGCTGGGCGCGAGGTGCAGGTCCGCCCAACGGGCGATCCGGCGCCGATAGATCTCCTCCGGATAAGGGGAACGCGCGTCGGCGCTGCGCAGACCGGCCTCGAGATGGATCAATCGTACGCCGGCCTGCCTTGCCGCGAGCGCGCCGGCATAGGCACTGGAGGTATCCCCTTGAACGACGACGCCGGCAACCGGCTGCGCGGTGAGCAGGTTAAGGATGGATTGCTGCAGCTGCTGTTCCAACTGCCGGCGTGGCAGCGGGTGCGGCAACGACGGCAGCCGCAGCCAGTCCAGATCCTCGGTTTCCGCTGGAAACTCCGGGTGCTGTGCGGTCCAGCAACAGCGATGCGGCCAGGCCAGCGCCCGCGCCAGCGGCGCCAGCTTGTGCGCCTCCGGCCGCGTCCCGGCGAGCAGCAGCAAGGGTAAGGGGCCGGGCGATTGGGACACGGGCCAAGGATGCGACAGGGGCAAAGGATGCGACAAGTGCGCTCGTCGGTGATCGTGATGGCGTCTATGGACTGTGAAGGCCGGGACCGAGTTCCCTGTCATATGAACGACCGCACCTCGGCTACGGGGTTCCGACAAGGGCAGCCGAAGCCCTGGAACCCCGAGTTGCACTCGGGCCGGTTGCGCAGCAACCGCTTTGCCGTTGCTGGTCTGCCCGGGGATTGCAGTTCAGGGCGTCACCGGCGCCTTCGCCCGAGTACAACTCGGGGTTCCGACAAGGGCCGTCGAAGCCATGGAACCCCGAGTTGCACTCGGGCCGGTTGCGCAGCAACTGTTTTGCTGTTGCTGGTCAGCCCGGAAATTGCAGTTCAGGGCGTCACCGGTGTCTTTACCCGAGTACAACTCGGGGTTCCGACAAGGGCGGTCGAAGCCATGGAACCCCGAGTTGCACTCGGGCCGGTTGCGCAGCAACCGCTTTGCCGTTGCTGGTCAGCCCGGGGATTGCAGTTCAGGGCGTCAACGGTGTCTTTGCCCGAGTACAACTCGGGGTTCCGACAAGAGCCCGCACCATGTCTTACACTGCCCGCGGACGACAAGCCTAAAGCCACGTGCTTTTCACTGGCCACTGGAACTGGCCACTGGAACTGCTCCCCTCACCCCTCAGCCCTTGAACCCATGACCTCCCCCGCACACGCCATCCACACCATCGACACCGGTTTTCATCGTCCACAGTTCGATGCCGCCTATCTGATCGTCGAGAATGGCCGCGCGGCCTTCGTCGATTGCGGTCTGAACAGCTCGCTGCCGCGACTGCTGCACGCACTCGCCGAGGCCGGCTGCACTCCGGGACAAGTCGACTGGCTGATCCTGACCCATGTCCATCTGGACCATGCCGGCGGGGCCGGGCAACTGTTGGCGCAACTGCCGAATGCACGTTTGGCGATCCATCCGCGCGGCGCGCGCCATATGATCGACCCGACCGCGCTGATCGCCGGGGCCAACGCGGTGTATGGCGAGGACGAGGTGATGCGTACCTACGGCCTGCTGCAGCCGGTACCGGCTGAGCGTGTCGTCGAGGCGGCCGATGGCCACAGCATTGATCTGGCCGGTCGGCCGCTGCTGTGCCTGGATTCGCCGGGCCATGCGCGGCATCACATGGTGATCTGGGATGAGCGCAGCCGCAGCTTCTTCACCGGCGACACCTTTGGTCTGTCCTACCGTGAACTGGACGGCCCCAACGGCCCCTTCATCCTGCCAACAACGACCCCGGTTCAGTTTGAACCCGACGCCCTGAAGGCCTCGATCCGGCGCATGCTGAGTTTCGATCCCAGGGGCATGTACCTGACCCACTACGGGCGGGTCGAAGATGTCGTCCCGCTGGCCGCGGCGCTGTTCGAACAGATCGACGCGATGGTTGTCATCGCCCGTGAGCATGGCCAAGCCGCCGGTCGCCACCCGCGCATCACCGCGGCACTGGCAGAGCTGTACCAGACCCGCGCCGTGGCCCACGGTTGCCCGCGCAGCCCGGACGAGGTGGCCGAAATCCTGGCGATGGACATCGAGCTCAACGCCCAGGGGCTGGAAGTCTGGATCGATCGGGAAGCGCGCAGCGCGGCACCGGCTTGAACCGTGGTGATGTAGCTGTGGGCTACCGAAGCGTTGCAGGCCGATTGGAAACGCTGGCGGCTCTTGCCCGCGGCGTGCCTGCGCACGTATAAGCAAGGCCCCTGATCTCACGTGAGCCGCTGATGCGCCTGCCGATCTGGTCCATTCTTCCCATCGCGCTGTTGGCGCTACCGGTGCTCGCCGCCGATCCGTTGCCGGTGTTGCAGCCGATGGACGTGTTTGAGCTGGAGTGGGCGGATGAGCCGCAGGTTTCGCCGGATGGCAAGGCGGTGGTGTACCAGCGCCGCGGCTTCGACCTGCTGAAGGACCGACGCCGCAGCACGTTGTGGTGGCATTCGCTGGAGCGTGATCTGCAGCAGCCGCTCGCGACGGACGTTCGGGGCGTGGCGTGGTCGCCGAAGGGTGACCGGCTGGCCTGGATCGCCTCGGCCGAAGGCGGCAGCGAGGTGGTGGTGTACTGGCTGGCGACGAGCCGCTCGGCGGTGCTGATGCGTTCGCAGACCAGTGTTTCCGATCTGGCATGGTCGCCGGACGGCTCGCAACTGGCGCTGTTGCAGTTCGTGCCCGAGCAACCGCCGAAGTGGGTCACGATGCCGACCGCGCCGGAAGGGGCGGAGTGGGCGCCTGCGGCCAAGGTGATCGAGGCCGCGCGCTACCGTGCCGATGGCCGCGGCT
>JBGTIE010000397.1:0-2562 GCA_041745855.1 Lysobacterales bacterium
GCTGGGCCCGGTACAGCGCCCAGCGCGAGGCCACCAGGCCGCCGTCCTTGCTTGAATCCGAATAGCCCAGCATGACCAGCTGACGGTTCTGGCGGGCTGCCAGATGACGCCGATAGCTGGCGTCGGCGAACAAGCCTTCCAGGATCACCGGCCCGCGACCCAGATCGTCGATGGTCTCCAGCAGGGGCACCAGATCCAGCGGCACTTCGCCGCTGTCTTCGGACAGTCCGGCCAGACGGGCCAGCGCAAGCACGTTCAGCACGTCGGCGGCGCTCTCGCACATGCTGATGATGTAGGGCCCGACGGCGTGCCTGCCATAGTGCTGCAAGCCCTCGCGCATCGCCTGCAGGACCTCGTACTGGGACGGCCAGGGGCCGTCACCGCTGACCGGCAGCGCGCCGATCGGGGGCCGACCATCACCGGCCAGATAGGTCTGCACCGCGCTTTCGACCGCCTCGGGCGAGGCCTCGCCCAGGTCCAGCGCCTGCGCCAGTGCTGCGCGGTGCATGTCGGCGTGTTGTCGCACGTCCAGCGTCGCGAAGTGGAAACCGAAGGTACGCACCCGCCACAGCAAGCGTTCGAGCGGAAACAGGCCAGCATTGCGACCGGCATGGCGCAGCAGGCTGATGCGGATCCGCTGCAAATCGGCAAGCAGCGCATCGGGCCCGGCGTAGGCGCCCTCCGCATCGGCCAGGGTCGCTTCGAGTCGGGCGTCGATCAAAGTCAGCAAGCAGCGATAAGGCATCTCCTCATGCCGAGCGGCGATGGCCGAGGCTACGGTCGGAAACAGCTGGCGATACTCGCTGACCCGCTCCAGCACGGCCCTTGAGACCGCCACCCGCGAGGTTGATTGCGACAGCATGCGGGCGAGCGCCTGCACCTCCGGCCGGTAGCGCCGCAGCACGAGCTCGCGCTGGGCCTTCAGCGAGGCCCGGATGCTGATCGCATCGACATTCGGGTTGCCGTCCATGTCACCGCCGACCCAGGTGCCGAAGCGCACCAGCACCGGCAGATCGGACCAGTCCTGCCCCGGCCAGGCCTTGCTCAGCGCCTGGCCCAGATCCTCATAGCAGGCCGGCAGCGCGCGGTAAATCACGTCTGCCAGGTAATACAGCACGTGCTCGCGCTCTTCCTCGACCAGCGGCCGCACTGGCGAGTACTCGGCGGTCTGCCAGGTGGCGGTGACCAGCAGGCGCATCTGCTCTGTCTGCGCCTGATCTTCCTGCGGCGTGCGGCCCGGATCGAGCCGGCTTACCAGCAGTCGCACCAGCGCCTGCTCCTTCTCCAGGATGCTGCGGCGGGTCGCTTCGGTGGGATGAGCGGTGAAGACCGGCTCCAGGCTCAGATGACCGAGGGTCTGGCGCATCTGGCTGGCGCTTACTCCGGCATCCGCCAAACGCTGCAGCACTTCTTCGAAGCTGCCAGGCTGCGGCGAGGCGCCCTGCCGCTGATAGTCCCGCCGGCGGCGGATCCGGTGCACCTGCTCGGCCAGATTGACGACCTGAAAGTAGCTGGAGAAGGCGCGGACCAGATCACTGGCGCGCTGCTGGTCCAGACCGTCGAGCAACTCGTCCAGATCATCCAGCTGCCCATGGCCTTGCTCACGCCGGGCAATGGCGCGCTGGCGCACCTGCTCGGTAAAGGCCAGAAAATCCCGCCCCAGCTGATCGGCCAACACATCGCCGATCAGTCGACCCAACAGGCCGACGTCTTCCTTCAGCGGCTGATCCTTCGCCGCAAACTCTACGTTCCTTCGCACGATGGCACTCCGCGGGCGGTGATAGCGGGGGCATGGTAACGGAGAGCAGGGCTCAGGGCACAGGGCACAAGGCCCCAGCAAGACAAGCGCAGGCCGCGGCTCGTCTGGGCCCTGGGCCCTGTGCCCTGCCCTTCTGAGCCCTCAGCCCTCCGCCAACGCATAGATCCCCGGCAACTGCCTTCCGCGCTCATACGCGTCCATGCCGTAGCCGAAGACGAAGCGGTCGGGGACGGTCAGGCCGACGACGTCGGCCTGCAGGCCGGGTACGCGGCGGTCGTGGATTTTTTCGCACAGGGTTACCAGGCGCACGCTGCGGGCCTGGCGCTGGTGCGTGGCTTCGATCAGTGCGGCCAGCGTGTTGCCCTCGTCGAGGATGTCGTCGACCAGCACCACGTCGCGTCCGGCCCAATCCAGCCGCGGGCCACAGATCCAGTGCAGGTCATCGCTGCCGGAGGTCTCGCCGCGATAGCGGGTGACGTGGACATAGTCGAAATCCAGCTCGCAGCGCAGCCGCGTCGCCAGCTGGCCGGCAACGACCAGTCCGCCGGTGAGCACGGCGACGTAGACGATCGGGCCGGCGCCGACCTGTGCATCGAGCGCGGTGGCCATCCGGTCCAGCGCCGCATCGATGGCGACCTGATCGTGGATCACATCGGCCGTAGCCATCGCTTGTTTGAAGGCTTTCTCATCCATGTTCCAGCAATTCCTGTAGTAGCCGCCAGCGTTGGCCCAGCTGTTGCAGCGACTGGGGGGTCACCTTGCGCGCGCCGCGCAGGGCCCGAACGCGTGCCCGCACGCCGCGG
>JBGTIE010000398.1:0-8564 GCA_041745855.1 Lysobacterales bacterium
GAGGGCTGAGGGCTGAGGGATCAGGTTTGCTGGTTCGAACCGACCTTCCGCTTCGGGCTCACGATCGGTCCTTGACTAAAGAAGCAGTCTCGAAGCGCACTTGCTCTTGCTCAACCCTCAGCCCTCAGCCCTCAGCCCTCAGCCCTGAGACGAATCGGAACCCCGTCTCAGCTAGCCGCCACCGCGCCCTCCAATGTGTGCTGCCGAACGGTGCGCAACGGCACCCATGGCTATCGTGCGGATCAGCCTGGATCGCGAATGAGCGCTCCAGTTTTCCATCCGCAGGCAAGAGGAAATGACGATGCACGCCATGGCGCTCGCGCTCCGCTGTATCCCACTGGCAGCGCTGTTTCTGCTCGCCAGTTGTGCCGGTAACCCGTCGATGACCACCGCGCCGGTGGCCACCAAGTACGTCAGCCCGGACTATCTGATCGGTCCCGATGATGTGGTCACGGTCAGCGTTTGGCAGCACCCCGAGCTTGGCACCACCGGCCCGGTCCGCTCCGACGGCAAGATCACCGTCCCCCTGATCGGTGACGTGCAGGCCGGAGGCCGAGCGCCCATGGAGGTCGCGGCAGAGATCGAGACGGCAATGGCGGAGATCGTTCGAGATGCCAAGGTCAGCGTGCTGCTGACCGAGTTGCACAGTCACGCCTACCTGTCCCGGATCCGCGTCACCGGCGCGGTCCGCCAGCCGGTGTCGCTGCCCTATCGACAAGGCATGACAGTACTTGATGCGGTGCTGGAAGCCGGCGGCCCGACTGATTTCGCCGCCGCCAGCCGCGCCGCGCTATACCGTCAGGAACAGGACAGCACACGCAATTATCCGATCGCACTGGCCTCGATCCTGGAAGAGGGTGACCTGAGCAGCAACTATCCGCTCAGGCCTGGTGACGTGATCACCGTGCCCCAGCGCAGCTTCTGAGCATTGCCATGCGCGCACTCAACGGCACCCAGGACGATCGCCCACCCCTGCTCGAAACGCTGGGCGGGCTCAAGCGCGAGGGCGGGCGCCGCGTCATCGGGATGGCCCTGGTCTTCGCACTGATCGGTCTGACTGCGATTGCGGTCGGCTGGAATTGGCCGAAGAAGTACTACGCCGCCGCAACCATCCTGGTGGCCGAGGACAAGACGATCCAGAAGTTGATGGAAGGACGAGCGGTCACGACCGGTGTCGCCGAACGGGCGATGATCGCCCGCGAGGTGATCTTCAGCCGGGAGGTTATGCATGAGGCGCTGCAACTAGGCGGTTGGATGGACGATCGCCCGGACGCGGCCGAGATCGAGCTGCTGAGCCAATCCATCGAAAGCCGCACCTTGCTCGGATCACCACGCGAAAACCTGATCCGGATCGAGTACTGGGACGAGCAGCCGGAACGGGCGGCACAGATCGCGCAGCATTTCGCCGACAGTTTCAGGCGCTACAGCCATCAGACGCAGGTGACCGAGAGCCGCGAGGCAGTCGCTTTCATTCTTGATCAGGTCACCCACTACGAAGCACTACTGGCGACCAGCGAAGAGACTCTGGCCCGCTATCGAGCAGCCCACCCTGAAGCCCGCGCCGAGCCAGTTGCGCTGATCGAGGGCCGGATCGGACAGTTGCGTCGGCAAATCGAGCTGGACAAGGCCGAGTTGCAACCTCCAGCACTGGCCGCACCGGGCGCCATCGCGCCCTCTCGCGCCGGTCCGTTGCAGACGCGGATCAACGCGCTACAGGACGAACTGGTGGGTCTGCGGCTGCAATACACCGACGCCCATCCCGATGTCGCCAAGACAGTGCGCCAACTCGCTGAACTGAGGCAGTTGCAGCAACTCACGCCCGACCCGCGATCCTCCTCTGGCGGCATTGGCCGCTCCGGCGCCAGAGTCGACAGCGGCGCGATCAACGCCCGGATCAGCGCCAATGAAAAGGCCATCGAGACCGAATTCGAACGTGTACGCGCCCTCTCCAATCCGGCCGCCGAACTGGCGCTGCTGTTGCGTGCACGAGACGTGGCGCAGGATCTGGTGCAGGACCTGCTGCGCCGGCTGGAATATGCCCGGGTGTCGATGCGACTCGATGAGCAGGGCCGCGGCCTGAGCTTTCGCAGTCAGGAAAGCGCAGTCGTGCCGACCCAGGCGCGCGGCCTGCGCTTCGCCCATTTCGTGGTCGGCGGTCTGGCTGCTGCCGCGATTGCACCGTTTGGCCTGCTGTTCGCATTCGTCCAGTTCGATCCCCATCTGCGCTCGGCTGGCGCCCTGCAGCGGCAAACCGGTCTGAGCGTGCTGACCAGCATTCCGCTCCATCGCCATCCTTCGGACCGAAAGCGCCGAGCGCGCCAATGGCGGATTGCGCTGGCCATCATTGCCCTGGTCGTCCTCGTGTTCGTATTGGCGAGCGGCTTGAAACTGGCAGGCATCGCATGAACGAAACTGAAACCAGACGCCTCTCCTACCTCGAGGCCCAGCAAGGCGCGCCTACCGGCGGACTGGCGCGAGCCGGCGAAAATGCAGCCCCGGCCTCCGCGCGGGCTTCGATTGCCCGCATGCGCCAACCCACCAATCTCGCGGCGTGGAGCCTGGACGCCAAGCGGCTGATCCACGAAGAGTCCGACGATCAGCTTGCGACCGACCTGTTTCGCGAACTGCGTACACGCGTACTGCTCGACTCCGGCATGCGCAACCCGATCATCCTGATAAGCGGCATCAAGTCGGGCTGCGGGACCAGCTATGTGGCGCGTAACCTGGCCAGCGCAATCGCAATGGATCCTGACCGCACTGCCCTGCTGATCGACTGCAACCTGCGCCGGCCCTCGCAGCAGGACGCCTTCGAAGCCGGTGACGGGCCGGGTCTGGCGGATTTCCTGCGCACGCCCGGTCTGACGACCGACCGAATCATCTACCCGACAGGGTTGCCGCGTCTGCGCATCATCCCGGCGGGCATGGCGAGCCACCGCCATGGCGACCATCTCGCCTCCTTGCGGATGCGTGGCCTGATCGCCGAACTCAGCAACCGCTACGCCGACCGCTGCCTGATCCTGGATGCGCCGCCGGCCTGCGGCACTCCGGAGGCGCGCATGCTTGCCCAGCGAGCCGATCTGGTCCTGCTGGTGGCGGGCGCGGCAATGCACAGCCGGGAGGATGTGATCGCCGCAGCACGGGTCTTCGATCCAGCCCGGTTGGCTGGTGTGGTCTACAACGAGCTGCCCTGATGCCCGCGCTGAAGGAGCCTGCGCTGACTTGCGCTGACGGAGCCGGCGTTGACCGGGCGCGCGACATGATCCATGCCTACGGCCTCAAGGGCTGCCTCGCCCTGCCCGTGCTCGCGCTGCTCAGCCAGTTGGCGATGGCCCAGCCGGTCCCGCCGGCGGATCATTTCCGCCTTGAGCTGGGCGCGGGACTGGAGTACAGCGACAACCGCCAGCGCGATGAGCGCTTCGGCGAGAATGACTTGTTGCTGGTGCCCCGCGCCCGCTATGAGCTGCTGCACACGGGCGAGCGGCTGCAAGCGCGCGGCGATGGCGAGCTGCAGTACGAGCAGACCTTCGGCGGCAGCTCCGACAGTCGCTTGCGGGCGCGGCTGGGTCTGCTGGTCGACTGGTCGATCCTGCCACAGCGGCTGTACTGGACTTTCCAGGACATCGCCGACGTCCAGGCGATCGATCCGCTGCGGGCGGACGGAGCGGACAACCTGCAGCAGACCAACATCTTCCTGACCGGACCGGTGCTGCTGTTCGGCAGCCCGCGCACTGTCAGCGGACGGATCGAAGCACGCGTCGCTCGGGCCTGGGCCGAGGAGGTCTCGGCCTTCAATCACGATCGCTACTCGCTTACCGGCTGGGTGAAGCGGCAGAGTGACCCGGTGCGCAGCTGGTCACTAGGGCTGGAGCACAGCGAGGTGCGCTTCCACGACGGCCCCCGGTTTGCCGACTTCGAGCGTCAGGATCTGGTGATTCGGCACGATCATCAGCAGCCGCGCCTGGGGCTGCAGCTGGTCGCCGGGCACAGCTGGATCGATCGCGTCGGCGGTGACTCGCTGGCGCGCCCGCTGTATCGCTTCAACCTGCGCTGGACGCCAACTGCAGCCCACCAATTCGGCCTGCTCTATCAGGACGAGCTGTCCGACGCCGGTCGTGATCTGGCGTTCGAGCTCGACGCGACCGACCGGGTGCGGGAGGAAACCCGTCGCGCATTGGTGGGTTCGGAGATCTACCGATTGCGCCATGCGGGACTGGAATGGCGCCATCGATCGACCACGACCGAGTTTTCGCTTTCGCCCTTCGTACGCGACTACGACTACAGCCATGCCGTCGATCCCGCCGACATCCCGCCAGAGCAGGCGCAGTTCGCGCGCGGCCTGCACGCAAGTGCCACAAAACGGCTCTCAGAAACCCTGTTGTTGCACGCCCACGCCAGCGCCGCCTGGTACGAGTTCGACCAGCTCGACCGCAACGATCGCGATCTGCATCTGGGCCTGACCATCGAACGGGTACTCAGCACCCACTGGGTGTTGCGCAGCGGCTACGCGCGCTATCTGCGCCGGAGCGACGCCATCGGAGAGAGCTACCACGAGAACCGATTGTCGATCTACATCATCTACACGATAGGCAGATGAGCAGCCCGCTGTACACGGCCGTCGAGTCCACGTCTGCCGCACGCTGGCAGCCGCAGGCGCGGCCCGGCCTGCTGCCGCTGCGGCTGTTGCTGCTCACCGACACCGCAATCACCGACACCGGTGGCAGTGAATGCTTCCTGCGCAATCTGGTTGAGGGGCTGGACGGCCATCGCTACCTGATCGATGTGGTCCAGCTGAGCGCCGCACCGTCCAGTGAGCGGGCGCGGCCGTCCGTTCGGCTCGGTTTTGGCACGCGCCTGCAGCATCTACCGGTAGGCGCTGCTTACGGACCGCGTGGCTGGCGCACCTGGCGCGAACTGCGCCGGCGCATCCTGCGCGGCGATTACGACATCATCCAGTCACAGCACGAGAAGTCCGACCTGCTCAGCGCTTTGCTTCCGCGCGGCCCGACGCGGATCTGCAAGATCAGCAACCGTCGCGACAGCGGGTTTCAGAAGGGCCCCTTGCTGCGCACGCTGTTTCGCCGCCTGAACGGCCGCTTCGACCTGATCGTGGCGCCATCGTCGACGCTGCTGAAAGAACTGGCGCAGCAGGAATCGGTGCAAGCCGGGCAGACCCGCCACCTGCCGAACGGTGTCGACAGCGCACGCTTCCAGCCCGCCACATCGACCCAGCGTGAGCGCCAGCGTCCGGATCTGTGCTCGCAGCCTGGGGCCTTCCTGTTCGGTTGCGTCGCCCGATTGGCGCAGGTCAAGCGTCAGCAGGATCTGATCGATGCCTTCGCGATGATCGCCGAGCAGGCGCCGCAGGCCGAACTGGTCCTGATCGGCGACGGGCCGATGCGCTCCGAACTGCAAGCCCGGGTGAGGCGGAGCGGGCTGGAATCGCGGATCCGATTTCTCGGCGCCAGGCGCGACATCGAGCAGATCCTGCCGCTGCTGGATGCCTTCGTGCTGTGCTCGCTGACCGAGGGAATGTCCAACGCCGTCCTCGAAGCGATGGCTTGCGGACTACCGGTGATCGCCACCGCAGTCGGCGGCAATCCGGAGATGGTCGACCCCGGCCAGACCGGCCTGCTGGTGCCCGCCTGCGCGCCGGAGCAACTCGCCGAGGCCATGCTGCAACTGCTGGCTGATCCGGTGCGCAGCCGCGAGTGGGGCGTGCTGGGGCGGCAGCGGATACTCCAGCGCTACACGCTGGCTGCGATGGTGGAGCGTTTCGACCAGTTGTACGGTGATTTGTGCAACCGGAGCCAGCCCGCATGAGCACGCTGCAGATCATCCACCTGCGTTCATCCAGCGGACTCTATGGCGCCGAACAAATGCTGCTGGGACTGGCTACCGAGCAGCTGCGGCAAGGCCTGCAGACCACAGTCATGGCATTTGCCCGACCGGGTCAGGCGGCACCGGAACTGCTCGCCGCGGCCACCCGCAAGGGTCTGCCGGTACATGCGCTGGCGTGCAGCGGAATGTTCGACCCGGGCTGTCTGCGCCGTTTGCGCGCGCAGCTGCGGGCGCTGGTCCGGAGCGGCAACGGATTGCTCCATTGTCATGACTACAAATCGGTAGCCTACGCCTGGCTGGCGGGATTCGGTTTGCCCTTGCGGCGCGTTTCCACCGCGCATGGCTGGCTGGTCGGCGGGCAACGGTTGCGCGCCTATCGCGCGCTGGAGCTTCGCGGCTTGCGCCACTTTGATCGGGTATGTGCGGTCTCGGTGCCGATCGCCGACCAGCTCGAGCGTTCCGGACTGCGGCCGCAGCAGATCCGGGTGGTTGCCAACGGCATCGATACCGAACAGTACCGGCTCGATAAGGCGGAGCGCGCCCCTGGCCCGCTGCGGCTGGGCACGGCGGTTCGGTTGTCGCCGGAGAAAAACCTGAGCCAACTGCTGGATGCGCTCGCGCAATGTCGCCGCCTGGGTCATCCACTGCACTTGACGATCCTCGGTGAAGGGCCATTGCGGCCAGAACTGGGCGCACAGATCGAGCGTCTGCAACTGGGCGACCTGGTCAGCATGCCTGGCGCGAGCACTCAACTCGAGTCCTGGTATCCACAGCTCGACGCCTTCGTGCTGGTATCGCTGAGCGAGGGCATGCCACTGGCCGTACTCGAAGCGCTGGCCTGCGGCTGTCCGGTGCTGGCCTCGGATGTGGGCGCGCTGCCCGAGTTACTGAGCGGACTGGAGGGATGTCAGCTGGTGCCGGTCGGCGATCTGACGGCGCTGGTCACCGCCCTGTGCGCACTCCAGCCACGGGTGGCAGCGTTGCCGGCACTGCGCGAGCGGATCGTCGAGCGCTACTCGGTGCCGCGGATGGCCGCTGCCTACAACGACGTCTACAGCCAGGCGCTGGCGGCATGAACGGGCAGCCGCTGCAACTCGACCGCAGCGCCCTGTCGCGCGCAGCCGTCCCGCTTGCAGGGCCGGAGGCCTTGCAGACCTCGGCCCGGCACAACTGGGCCCTGTTTGTCTTCGTGATGCTGATTCCGCTGCAGAACATCTATGCCGTCCATCTTCCCCGTCTCGGCGGCGGATTGAACTTCCTCAATCTGATGTTCTTCGCTTCGCTCCTTCTGGCCTGGCACTGCGGTGGCCGGCTGGTCCGCGGTAGCGGCCTGAACGGCTGGGTCTGGCTGTACATCGGGATGTCCCTGCTCGCCCTGCTGGTGGGCCTGAACCGGGTCAGCGGCAGCGGCGATCACTACAGCATCCTGAAGGACCAGATGATCGCGGTGGCCTTCGTGTTCCTGGCCCAGCTCAGCGCCACCGATGCCATCGGCGTGCGCCGCTTGCTGCTCGCCTCGATGATTCCCCTGCCGTACATGCTGCTGGTCGTGATGGATCAGCATCAGGCGGTCAGTTCGTGGCACTACAGCCACGACTTGCGCATCAGCGGCCCCTTTATCGACTTGGGCGCGAACGAACTGGCGGCCTTCTTCACTACCGCGATGCTGGTGGCCCTCGGGCTGCTGCTTGGTGACCGTGGCGGTTCGCGCTGGCGACTGCTTTACGCGCTGGCCGCCGGCTGCGCCGGCACCGGCATCATCCTGACCTACTCCCGCACCGCGTATGTTGCCGCACTGCTCGGCATCGGGCTGATCGTCCTGCTGCGTCGCGGTGGACTACGCTTGCTGCTGCCATTCGCTCTGGTCTTCATGCTGTTGCCCGCGGTGCTGCCGGTATCCGTGATGGAGCGCTTCGGTACCATAACGGTCGAGGCCGAAACACGAGACAAAAGCACCGACGACCGTTTCCGATTCTGGGCCATCGCCAAGGAGCAGTTTGGCCGTCATCCGCTGCTCGGTACCGGCCTGCACACCTTCCAGCATGCCGAAATCAATCCGCACCTGACCGACACCCACAACTTCTTCCTGCGCGAACTGACCGAGAAGGGCCTGGTCGGCGGCTTGGTACTACTGGGCCTGTTGTTGGCGATGGCCCGGCTGGTCTGGTACGCCCTGCGACGCAGCGTCCCGGGCAGTCTGAGCTATGGCTTGGGCCTGGGACTGAGCGGCGCCTTCGTCGCCCTGGTTTGCGGCAACCTCTTCGGTGACCGCTTTACCCACTACCCGATGATTGCGCACTTCTGGCTCTATCTGGGGCTGCTGCTGCGCAGCCTCTCGCTGCCACAAGCGGCGGATCCGGAACCCGGACTGGAGCCTGAGCATGCACGCCCCTGAGCCGATCTGGCTGGCTTCGGGCGATGACGCCACACCGGCTGAGAACTGGCACACCCAGACCCGGATGGCGCCGCCCCGCGCACTGCCGCAGCCGCTGCTGGTACTGATGTATCACGGCATCCACGACAACCGCAGCGACGGCGGGCATTTCGATCCGCGCTACAGCATCACCAGTGGCGCCTTCGAACAGCAGATGGCACTGCTCGCTCACCTGCGCGATGTACAGGCGCTGCGCTCGGCCGCAGTGCCGCGCCTGTTCGCCGCGACCCCGACATCCGGTCCGGACCGTTGCGCCCTGGCCGCTTCGGTGCTGATCACCTTCGACGACGGC
>JBGTIE010000399.1:0-6988 GCA_041745855.1 Lysobacterales bacterium
CACCGGCGTCTGGCCCGACCAGACCGCGCTGGCCGCGCTTTGGCAGGAAGAGGCGCGCTTCGAACCGATGATCGACGCCGCGCAGCGAGCGCAGCGGATGCAGGGCTGGCGCGCGGCGGTGGCGCGATGCACGGGCGTCCCTTAACTTAACTTAGCTCAGTTGCTGTTCTTGCTCTTGCTTCCTCCGCGTTCTCCGCGTCTCCGCGTGACACTGCTCTTGCTCTGGCCACAGCGTCGAGCGACGCGCGCCTCAGCCGCAGTCCGGCCCGGCGCAGCGCTGCAGAAAGACTTTCAGACTGATATCGCTGCTGGGTATCGCGTCGGTCAGCGGCTCAAGAGACTCGAAACGATCGAGCCGGAAGCTGCGATAGTCGGCGCGCAACTCGCACCATGCGGCCAACGTCCAGACCGCGCCCCAGTAGAACAGGCCGAGCGGCCACAGTACCCGCTCGGAGCGCTCGTCCCTGGCGTCGACGTACTGTGCGCGCAGCTTGCAGCGCTGCCGGCTGGCCCGTCTTGCCACGCCCAGATGCTGGCGGGTGCTCGGGCGATGGCTGTAGCCGAGCACCTCCAGGCCCTCGATGCGCAACTGCGGCCTTAGCCGATCCGGCAAGACCGCGTCGACTTTCGACAACGCCCGTTCGGCGGCAGCCTGCAGATGGTCATCGGCATAGGCCTGCACCCACGCCGCGCCGAGCGCGAGGGCTTCGAGTTCAGCCGGGTCGAACATCAACGGTGGCACCTGGTAGCCAGCACGCAGACCGTAGCCGACCCCGGCAGCGCCTTCGATTGGCGTGCCCTGGCGAACCAGATCGGTGACATCGCGATAGACCGTGCGGGTGGAAACGCCGAGTCGCTCACCGAGTTGGGCGGCGGTCCGCACCTTGCCCCGGCCGAGTTCGACCAGCAACTGGAACAAGCGATCGGCCCGGCGCATTGTCAGTTGGTCCCGGGCCCGCCCTGCGCCAGCAGCGCGGCCTTGAGCTTATCTGTCAGTCGCTCGGGCAAAGGCTGGGGCATGGTCGGGACTCGCAGCAGGATGGCTATCAGCATACTCTCGCTGTTGCCATTCTCCTGCCAACCGAACTCGCATGTGGCCAGGCCCATGGCAGCAGTGGGGCGCCCGCTGCCCAAAAGCAAAGCGGCGCCAGGTCGCCGCACTCCAAAAGAAAAGCCCGGCACGAGGCCGGGCTTTTCATTGCTACAGGAAACGCGGGATCAGAACTGCAGGCTCCACTGGTCCAGGTAGCCCGTGTCGCCGCTGGCGCGATCACGCACCCGCAAGCGCCACTGGCCATTGGCCAGCCTGGCTGAGGCATTCACCGTGTAGGTGGTGATGAGGTTTTGAGCGCTGCCACCGGTACGGTTGTGGAGGGTGTAACTGGTGCCATCCGGGGCGATCAGATAAACCTGCAGATCGCCGATGTAGGTGTGGATGATCCGCACCGCTACCTGCAGGTTGGACGGCGCATTGCCGGTCCGACTGACGTTGATCGGGCTGTAGACGTCCGAGAAGTCATTGATCGTATAGTCGGTGGTGTTCTGGAAGAACGACTGCTGGCTGGCGGTGCCGGTGAAGTTCTGGCCGCTGACGTTGGCGCCGCTGACCGACACCGAACGGCTGGTCGGGCTGAACGTGTAGTTGGTCAGACTCGGGGTGATCGTATAGGTGCCGTTGGCCAGCCCGGTGAAACTGTAAGCACCGCTGCTGTTGGTCGTCGTCGTTGCGCCACCCCGACTCACCGTCACTCCGCTAATGGCAGCGCCGGTGCTGGTCGTGATAGTGCCGCTGAGCGAGTAGGTCGTTGGCGCCAGTGACCAGCTGGCAGTGATCGTGAAGGACTGCAGTCCGGTGGCGTAGCCGTATACCCGAACAAAGTAGGTCCCGACCGAGGGCGTGGCGAAGGTGCAGGTCTCGTTGCCACTGCTGAGGAAAGGACGACAGTCGTACTGACCACTGCCGGTGCCGGGTGACGAGCCGAAGCGTACATAAAGGTCCAGATCGGCGGTCGCATTGGTGGTGGCGATGACCAGGTTGCTGGCGCCGGACGGAATCGCGACGGTGAACTCCTTGAAGTCGCTGTTGGCGCTGGTGGAGTTTACCGAGCTGTTGACCGGTACGCCGTTGTTCAGCGCATTGCTGCTGGGCGGCGGGGTGCCGGTGAAGTTCTGGCTGCCGACGTTGGCACCATTGACCGTGACCGCACGGCTGGTCGGGCTGAAGCTGTAGCCGGTCAGACTGGGGGTGATCGTGTAGGTGCCATTGGCCAGGCCGGTGAAGCTGTAGACGCCGCTGCTGTTGGTCGTGGTCGTCGCGCCGCCGCGGCTGACCGTCACCCCGCTGATCGCGGTACCGCTGCTGGTGGTGATCGTGCCGCTGATGCTGTAGGTGCTCGCCGGCGGGGTGCCGGTGAAGTTCTGACCAGTCACGTTGGCGCTGGTGATGCTGACGGCGCGGTTGACCGGGCTGAAGGTGTAACCGGTCAGGCTCGGCGTCAGCGTGTAGCTGCCAGCGGCCAGATTGGCGATCGTGTAGACACCGGAGCTGTTGGTGGTCGTGCTGCTGCCGCCGGTGGAGACCGTGACGCCGTTGATGCCGACGCCGGCGCTGGTCGTGATCGTGCCGGAGATCGAGTAGGTCGTCGTGCCGCCGCTACAGTTGTTGAACTTGAAGTCGCTGATGCGAGTGTTCCAGGCAGTGCTCGGGCGGTACAGACCGACCGTCCAGAAGGTGCAGTCGTCGGAGGGATCGACCACGGTCTGGTGGTAGTCACCCCAGCGGCCGGAGGTTTCCACCGCGCTGCCGACGGCGATGTCGGTCTCGCCCTGGGTCATCACACCGAGCGTGTCGGTGACCAGCCGGCCGGTCCGGCGCAGTGTCGCGAAGACGGTCGGGCTGGTGGTCTTGGTCACGTTGTAAGACATGCCGATGTTGCCCATCTTGTCGGTCGCCAGCGCGCCGAGGAAGTGATGGGTGCTGCTGTCGCCCGGACCGAAAGTGCCTTCCTGATGCAGGGCCCAGTTGCCGGTGCCGACGCGGCGCAACTCGAACCAGCGGATGCCGGCATCGACCACGGTGCCGGTACGGGCGGTGTTCTGGTTGGTGACGAAGTTGCCGACGATGGATTCGTAAGTGCCCATGTTGCGGTAGGTCAGCAGGTTCATGATCACTTCGCGGATCGGGTCCAGCCGAGAGGTGGAACCCGGCTGCGGAACCGAGGCGAAGGTCGAGTAGTCGCGCAGCCAGCTGTTGTATTCGGTGATCGTGATCCGCGGCAGGGTCGTGACCGAGGAGCTGGAGGGCGTGGTCCAGTTGATGTTCAGCGCATACAGGTCGATGAAGTCGGCACTGCCATTGGCGGACGTGCCGGCGTGCGCCTCGTCGTCGTTGTGACGAGCCAGGATCGGCGCCGAACCCGCCGGTGGCGGGGTCGTGCCCATCAAGTTGACCGGAGTCAGCGCCTGGAAGCCGTAGCCAGCCAACTTGGCGACCGAAGTGAAGCGCTGCGCAGGCCGGGCGGTGGCGCCGTTGAGCATGTTGGCGCGGTCGAAGGCATAGATCTTGGCGCCGGTGCCGGATTCGTTGGTGGTGCATACGTAAGCGTTGTGCCAGACGCCGCAATGCGGGTAGTCGGGCAGGGCCGGGGTGGCGAAGCCATAGAACCACCAGCCGCCGGTAACCGGGTTGTCGGTCTTGGAGACATAGGTGCACAGACGGTTGGCAGAGGTGGTGCCGCCCATCTCGAGCATGAACCAGCGATTGGCGATGCGATCGAAAAGCACGATTGGATCACTGACCGAGGTCGCGCAGGGATCGCCTGCAGGTGCCAGCGAGCGGAACGAGGTGGGCCCCGAAACGAGCGTGCCGGCCTTGTCATAAACCCTGAAGGCCGTTCCGGTGGAGGCGTTGATGCCGTAGACCACGTAATTGGCATTGACATCGACCACCGGGTCGCCCGGGCTGACGCCGGTGGAGCCATTGTTGATACTGACCCGCTCACCCGGGGCGACATCGTTGCGCGCGCCGCTGAGGTTGTCCCAGATCTGCTGCAGTTCGCTCAGCCCGTCCACCGCGGTCGGCTTGTCGGCCGGAGCATGCGGCAATACGCGGCCATCGAGTGGGTAGTACTGGCGCTTGGCGGCTTCGCGCACCGATTGGCCCGGGCGCCA
This sequence comes from Lysobacterales bacterium, assembly GCA_041745855.1. Taxonomy (GTDB): domain Bacteria; phylum Pseudomonadota; class Gammaproteobacteria; order Xanthomonadales; family SZUA-5; genus JAWLAT01. The sequence goes on from JBGTIE010000399.1 coordinate 4,171, forward strand.
TTCCGGCTCCACCGGCAGGCTGCGCAGGTCCACATCGATCCCGAAGGGCGTGACCGGCTCACCGATCTCCACCCCAAAGGTGTTGTCATTGTTCTCGTTGCTGCCGAGCGCACCCTGGGCGAGGCCAAGGCCGGGTACGAGCAGGGAAAAACCGGCCACCAGGGCCAGCGACTTGAAGAGTTTCATCGATCAATCCTCGAACGTAGTGATCAAACGCATTGTGTGGTTCAGGCCGCGAATGCGCCTGACGATCCGACAAGGCTGTCGCTAAGGAGCTTGCGAGCGCTTCATCTCGTTCTCCCCGAAACTACCCGCCCCAACGGCCGATACAGGAACGAAAGCCGCCGCCCGCCGCAGCAGACGGATCTCTCCACGCAGGCTGCCGATCTCCAGATCGGCCCGAGGTTCCCCAACCACGGCCTGCGCGCGCTTGTTCGGCTCCTGACCGCTCAAATGCTCGACTTGCAAGGAATACTCGGTGCCAAAGACGCCCGAGGTGGACAACATGATGCGTGAATTCAGGTCGTCGGCAATGCCAGTGATGATCGGCCCGGTGCGGGTGCGCAGACGTTGATGGCTGCCGGTCGGCGCCTGTTCCATCGCCGCCTCGATGCGGCCATCGTCGGTCTCCAGATCGACCACGCCGCTGACCCCGCGGACGCGAATGTTGCCGCTGCGACTGCGCGCGCTGAGGTTGGCCTTGATGCCGCGCACTTCGATCAATCCGCTTTCCGTGATGACGCGCACCGGCAGACCCTCGGCCACGTACAGCACCACATCCAGCCGCTGTCCATCGGCCAGGATGGCGCCTTCAGGCAGTCGCGGCACGAGCTGCCAGCCAGTGTCGTCCTGAGTCGGCGCGGTCACGATCGGCGCGGCCCCGGCCGGCTGTTGCAGCACACCATGCAACTCGACCTCATGCTGATAGCCGCCGAAGCGCAGCCGCACATCACCGTAGGGGTTGTCGATCAGCACCGGCGTGCCGGGCGACAACTGGGTGATCAGGTTGACTCGCTCGCCTTCAATGACCGGCTCGAATTCACCGCCGGCTTCACCTTCAGCGATGGTCTGGGGCGATTGTTCGAAACTCGACTCGCCGATGGCTTCGCGCTCAAAGCCAACTGCGGAGAGTTCGCCGCCAAGGGGCTGAGCGGAGGCGACAGCCGGGCTGGCGACCTGCTCGTTGCGCAATGCACCGCCGCTGGCGCAAGCGGCCAGCATCAGCAGAGCAGTGGTCAGCAACGCAGACCGCACCATCCCGCGCCTCCTTCGAAAGGCTGTTCAGGACAACGACTCTGATCTGTTCCAAACCCGGACGGGCCGGAACCATCTGCCGCTCCGGGTCAGTTTCTGACCCCCTCTGGCGGCTTGCGCACATTACGGGCAGTTCAGGTTTACGTCAATAGGGTTACAAGCTGAACACGCGATGAAGCCGGCGGAGATTTCTGAATGGAAATTCAGCATGAGTTCCAGTGGCCAGTTCCAGTGACCACTGAAGAGCGCGTCGGCGTTCGCGGCTCCTCACAAACGCAGGGCTGAGGGCTGAGGGCTGGGGCCAGAGGAGCAGGGCACAGGGCCCAGGGCCCAGAAGAGCTGCGGCCTTGCGCGTAGGAAGTCGGTGAGCTCCGCGAACCGCATCGTGGAAACATCAGCTCGACTCCCACCCGGTTGGACGGTCGGATGATCAGGCAAGCGCGCATAAATCTGAATGGACGGGGCTTTCGTCGGCATCATTCTTGTCGGCGCGCCAATGCGATTGTCCGGCTTTCGCCCTCGCTCTTATTCCCGACTCCCGACTCCCAACTCCCGACTCCCGACTGGAGACCGATCAGTCGCGCTGCTTCAGCAGCAGTTTGACGCTCCATGAACCCATATCGTAAGTTCTTGCCCGGATATTTCATAAACCTGCTACTGCGGCCGCCGATCATCACCTCGTGGCGCGGTTTGCTCCCGTTTGTCGGCTCAACGTAGAGCAAACTACGCCTTCACCGCCAAACGGTCCGCGAACCGCACCACGACGCGCCCTCGACGGCCTCGCGACGCACGTTCATGAAACATCCGGGCTTGATATGAGACAGTGGTTGCCCCGCTGTGCTCTTTGCCCCAACGGGGCAGCACACGTTAGCCTGGGGCAACGCCCCAGGTAAGCAGCGCGGCGATCCCGAGCCCGGAAGGGGCGCCCTATTTGCGTACGTGCGGCAAACCGACCTGACCCTATAGGCAGCGAGCCTGAATCCGGGCCGCCGGTCCAGTATCCGACCATGGTTCGCCCCTTCAGGGCTCCGGTCTTCCTGGCCCGGTTTTCCTGGGGCGTTGCCCCAGGCAAACGTGTGCTGCCCTTTCAGGGCGGTAAAGCAACAGCGAAACGCAATTGGATCGCCGCGGTCGCTTGGGCTCCCTCCCGATGACGAGGGTTCATGGCCCGTGTGCATTTCCGGGCCGGGAAAGGGGTCTCGCACCGACCGCTGAGCTCCCGGCTCCTGAACGCTGCCGCCCACATGTCTGTTGGCCCTGCGCAACCGCCGCCGCCATCGGGGCGGCCATCTGCTCCGGCCACGGCATCTGCAGCCAGTCACAATGACCGGCCTGGGCGAACAGGGCCATCGTCTCGCCCAGTTCCGGCGCCCCACCCTCTTCAGTCCTCGAATCCACTGGCGCGCGAGTCAGCAAGACCACAACGGCGCCCACGGATCCGGCTTTGGCCCGTTCGGTGGAACCGGGTCACCGAGCGGTCGGATCGGTTCGAGCAACAGCCACTGCGGCGGGATCGCTGCCGGCTCGATCTCGCGCAGCGGCAGGCGCAGGCGCGCGGCGGCGG
>JBGTIE010000400.1:0-6817 GCA_041745855.1 Lysobacterales bacterium
TCAGCCCGGCGCTGGCGGCGATGCGAGTGTAGACCCGCACCGCGACGCTGCCGCCCGGGCCGCACTGGCGCCCGCTGAACCTGCCGGTGATTACCGGTATCAACGCGATCGACTCGTTCATCGCGGTCGGCAAGTAGGCGCTGTTGACGTCGAAGGGATGGGCGTGGCTGATCAACGTGCCCCAGCCGAACGACTGCCGCGCCGCTGTCATGTAGCGGCCCGCAGTGACGATGCCGATGGCGTCCAGAGGGTTCTGGCAGGATGGCGCCCGACAACCGCGGATGTCCAGCGTGACGTAACTTCCAAAGCCATCGCCGGGGCCACCGGGCGATGCGATCGCGTTCTCCGCCAACCAACTGCCGCGAAACAGGCGCCAACTGCGAACCTGCCCGGTGTGCGCCTGATGGCCCGGCTCGCCAGCAACCGCGACGCCCCCTTCGATGGCGACCGAGGTACCGAGCAGACCATCTACGCTGCCGCTGCTGCCACCGTCATAGCTCCATTGGCCGGTCGAACTGTCGAGCCGGAAGAAGACGACCCTGCCAGCCTGCATGCCATCGCCCGGGGTGGGATCGTAGCGGGGCGCACCAACGATCATGCGGTCGCCGTCGATGGCGATCGCGCGGCCGAAGGAAGCGCCAGCGGCTGGCTGTCGGTCACACAGCCGCTGTTGGGGGACATAGCGCTGGAGTGCTTCATCGAAGCGATACATCTCGACGCTGCCACTGGATGGCGGGCCACCGGCGCATTCGCCAAAGATGACGCCGACGGCAAGCCAGCCATCACTGGACATGGCCACCGTGCGACCAAAGCCCTTGCCGCTGGCGTAGCCGACTTCGGTCTGATCAAGGACCTGGGTCAACTGCCAGTCGGTTTGGGCGTGGACGGGCGCGGTGGCGGCAAGCGCTATTGCGGCTGCGCTGATCCAGCGCATCGGGCCACGTCGATCGTGCCGGAGTTCCTTGGTGCTGCAGATGGTTCGGGTCATGACAGGCTCCTTTGGGGATGGTGACGGCATCGGCCGCTTCTTCTCTCCACGAGGAATTCCGCAGAAACGGACCATTGCGGGCTTGAAGTGACCTCGATGCCGGTCCATCCTTCAGAGGATGTCCACAGTGCTGGCGCAGCGAGCTGAGGACGCAATGGGGCCAGGGACAGGGCGATCGGGGGAATACGCGGCAATGGCACAACTTGTACTTGCACCGGCGCTGACGCGCTGGCTAGCCGATTCCGGTACGACGCCTGCCGATGGCAACAGGGCTGGCGCCGAGTGGCGTCTGAGCGTCGACGGCGCCGATGTCGCTGCGGTACTGGACACGCTGTTCGGGCGTTTTCCGACCCTGCGTTCCTATCTGCTGGACGAGCAGGGTGGGTTGCGCCACCACGTGGCGATCTTCGTCGATGGTCGGGCCCTGCCTGACAAGCGCGATTTCAGCGTGGTGCTGTCACCGGCCAGCGAGGTCTATCTGGCTCAGGCACTTTCCGGCGGTTGAACGGCTGCGTCGATGAAGGAGCGAGCTCATTGAACGGACAACGTCAATCAACGGCGCGATTCTGAACGGAGCGATGCCATGACGACCCATCTGCTAGTCGCAAGCCGCAAGGGCCTGTTCGTCTTTGAGCCCCATAATGCCGGCTGGCAACTGGCCCGCACGGCTTTTCTGGGCGACCACGTCTGTCAGGTGCTGGCCGATCTGCGCGACGATCGCTGGTATGCGGTGCTCGATCTGGGCCACTTCGGCGCCAAGCTTCAGCGCAGTGACGACCAGGGCCGTAGTTGGCAGGAACTGGCGGTGCCGGCCTATGGCAGCGAAGACGAGGTCGTGATGGGCGATGGCAAGGCGCCCCGACCGGCCACGCTGGTCAAGCTGTGGGAACTGGTCGCCGGCGGCGCCGACCAGCCCGGCCGGCTCTGGGCTGGCACCATACCGGGCGGATTGTTCCGCTCCGACGATTGCGGCGAGAGTTGGACCCTCAACCGCCCGCTGTGGGATCGGCCGGAGCGCAAGGAGTGGTTCGGCGGTGGCTACGACGAACCGGGCATCCACTCGATCTGCGTCGACCCGCGTGACGCGCGCTGGCTGACTGTGGCGATCTCCACCGGTGGCGTGTGGCGCAGTGAGGACGACGGCGCGAGTTGGCGTTCATCGGCCCGTGGCATGCACAACCTGTACATGCCGCCTGAGCGGCGTCACGACGAAGTCACTCAGGACGTGCACCGGATGGTCCAGTGCAAGTCGGCGCCGGAGGTCTACTGGGCGCAGCATCACAATACGGTCTTCCTGAGCCGCGATGGCGCCGCCTCCTGGCAGGAAGTGCCGAACGTGCAGCCCTCGGTGTTCGGCTTTGCTGCCGTGGTGGATCCGGCGGCTCCCGGCACGGCCTGGTTCGTCCCGGCGGTCAAGGACGAGCAGCGCTACCCGGTCGATGGTCGGTTGGTGGTGGCCCGCACGCGCGACTTCGGGGCCCATTTCGAGGTGCTCAATCGAGGCTTGCCCACGGAGCCAGCCTATGACCTGATCTACCGCCACAGTCTGGCAATTGATCGCCGCGGCCGCTGGCTGGCGATGGGCTCGACCACCGGCGGCCTGTGGCTCAGCAATGATCACGGTGATCAGTGGGAGCTGCAGCCGCAACGCCTGCCGCCGATCTTCGCCTTGAGCTTCGTCTGAGCGGGAGCAAAACGTTGGCGGCATCTATCCGACGCGTCATGAACGTGATAACGTTCGTTATAACGACCATGCCGGACATCCCCTTATGAAGCTTCGTATAACCACCATCGGCAACTCCGCTGGCGTCATCCTGCCGAAGGATCTGCTCGCGCGCCTGCGTCTGGACAAGGGCGACGAGTTGTATGCAGTTGAAACGAAGGACGGCATTCGCCTGAGTGCCTACGACCCGACGCTGGCGGCGCAGATGGAAGTGGCGGAGCAGGTCATGCGGGAGGATCGCCAGGTCCTGCACAAGTTGGCGCAGTGAGCGTCATGATTGTCTGGATCGACAAGGCACTGGCTTTGGCCATTCATGATCGGCAACTGGCCGAACATGGCGGGAGCGCGGGCATTCGCGACGAAAGCCTGCTTGACTCAGCGTTGGCCCGGCCGAAGCAGCTCCATGCCTACGGCGAGCCGCCACCGGATCTGGCCGACCTGGCGGCGAGCCTGGCCTTTGGTCTGGCTCGTAATCATCCCTTTGTCGATGGCAACAAGCGCACGGCACATGTTTGCTACCGCGTGTTCATTGCCCTCAACGACGGCCAACTCGTAGCCGATGCCGAGGACAAATACGTCGCGATGCTTGGCCTTGCCGAAGGCAGCCTGTCCGAAGCCCAATTCGCCGACTGGCTGCGGCCGCGCATCACCTCGACGCCAGGCCAGTTGCAGGAAGCCCAGCCCGCCTACGGCTGAGCCGCATGCTCCAGCGCATGATCGATCGCTGCGCACACGGCAGCCACCTGGGCTGCATTGCATTGCTCCGGTGAGGCGCGCGGGCTGTCGGGATAGACCTCGGTGGTGGTCGTGAAGCGGGCGTCGGTCATGCCCGCACACAGGCCGAGTTGCTTGCAGTCGTACAGGATCACGCCCGGCGCGACCGCCTCTGAACCGATGATCTGGTTGTTGGCGTCGGCCGGCGCGATGTGGGTGACCTTCGCCACCGCTTCAATCAGCGCCTGCTGGAATGCCAGTTGCGGATTCTGGCTGTCGCCGACGGCGTAGAAGCCATCCGGAATCTCGCCCGGTTCATAGGCCTTGCCGTCGCGTGCCGCCAGCGCCGGGCGAAACTCGGACTCGTCGCTATCGGTGGTCTCATGCAGATCGACGTGGACCAGCCAGCCCTTCGTGGTCGACGCCACCAGTGCCATCAATGCAGCCGACTCCAGAGTCTCTCCATCCCCGCGGAAGGAGCGATTCGGATCGGCTGCAGTGGCGTTCCAGCGATGGATCCGCTCATAGGCCCAGGGACTGATACAGGGTGCGACCAGCAGATTGATCCGCCCCGCGTAACGCTCGGCATCGGCATCGAGAAACTGCAGCGCGCCGTGCACGCCGCTCGTCTCGTAGCCATGCACGCCGCCGGTGACCAGCACGGCCGGCAACGCATCGTTCCAGTTTCGGCTGCGCACTGAGAACAGCGGGTAGCTGTCCGGGGGATAGTCCAGCCGGCCATACTCGACCACGTCAAAGCGCGGTCGCAGGCGCTCGATCACGCTGACGACCTCGTCGGCATAGCTGCGCTGGCGGGTCTGCCGCGCCAGCCAGGTCGCGCGTTCGGCGGCATCCCAGGGCTGGCCTGGGGTACCGATCGGATAGGTGATCGCGGAAGCCGTCATTCCTCACGCCCGATTGACGCAGCCTGTTCCCAATCAGCCAGATCACTCGGCAGCGCCGCATTCAAATCGCATTGCGCAATCAGTTCGGCAATGGTGTATGACTTTACGATCAGCCCGTCCCCTTCCGAGCGCGCGTCGAGGGCCTCGCCTACTGCAGTCGGATCTTGAGCGCCAACATTGCAGGCAGGGTGAAGCCGATGAAGTTGCCCAGCTCTTGTACGACGATTGTCCACGACTCCAGTCCAATAGTTTTACCCCAGCATGGTCTGGTGGCTTCCGCTTGGCAAATTGAATCACCTGCAGCCCTCAGCCCCAGCATGGTGACGCGCTCGCGGAGCTCAGCTACATCCTACGCAGCCGTGCCTCTACTGGCCAGTGGACCCGCTCCTTCTGGGCCCTGGGCCCTGGTCCCTGTCCACTCACCCCTCCGGCCGTTTCGCCTTCACCGGCTTGGCCGCATCGGCACCAATCCGCTTGACCAGGCCGTCCAGCTCAGTGCGGACGTGGCGGATGTGTTCCCAGATGCTCTGGTCCAACCTGAGCTTGTGGTGCACCGCCGAGACCAGCGGCACAAGCGTGTCCTCGTAGCTCTTGGCCAGCTGCGCCAGCGTTTCGCCGATGATCGGCGGTGTCTGCACCGGCGCTGGCTTGGCCAGCGCCGTGGCGAGTTTCTGCAGCGCCTGCAGCAGTGCCTTGGGATCGAGCTCACCGAGCCGGTCCATGCCCCGATCGAGCTGGTCGAGCGACTTCAGCGCGCGCTGGGCGTCGGCTTCGAGTGCGCGCACGCCTTGCAGTGCGCTCAGACCCTCCAATGCCTTCAGCCCATCGAGCGCCTTCAAGCCCTCGAGCGCCTTCAGGCTGTCCAGCACCTTTAGCCGCTCGCCCAGGCCGCGGCCCTGATCGCGACCCTGCTCATTACCGCGCTCGAGCTGGGCCGCGATGTCGGCGAGCAGCCCGGAGACGCGAGTCACGCCGTCGGCATCCTTGCCGCCCTGCTTGAGCACCCGGCGGTACTCCTCGCACATCGCCTCCCAGCGCTCGGACTCTGCCTGGTCCGGCTGGCCGATCAGCTGCGCCAGCCGGAGCAGATTCTCTTCCGCTCGCGCGCCGAGCGTCTGCGCCTCGCCGCGATAGTGGTCGCGGATTAGTGCGTCCAGTTCGGCATCGGTCAGCAAGGGCGACAGCTGTGCCGCCAACTTGGACATGTTGCGATAGCTGCCCTGCAACTTGAAAGGCGGCTCCGTGCGATAGGCATCATCCTGCGCCGCGCTGGCGACATAGGCCGCGTTGACCCGCATCAGCACCTCGCGCGTCTGGCCGAGCCGGCGCAGCAATTCGGCCACTTCGTTGCCGTTGGGGATGCTTGCCGGCAAGGGTTCGTCCTCGCCGGCGGCAATGCGCAGCGCGGTGCGGATCTCCTCGCGCCCGCGCTCGGCCAGCGGTTGCGTCAGTGGATGAGAGGTGAGCGCGTTCTCCAGATAGGAGTCGGCGAACAGGCGCTCGCGCCCGCTCAGGACATCGCCCAGGTTGTAGGTATCAGCGCGGTTGGCGAGCATGTCCGGGATCCGGAAACGCTCGCCGGTCTCGGTATAGGGGTTGCCAGCCATGACGATCGCAAAGCGCTTGCCGCGCAGATCGAGCGTGCGCGCCTGGCCGTCGATCACCGCGTCGATGCGACGGGTGCCGTCGGCGAGCGAGATGAATTTCTGCAAAAACTCCGAGCCCAGATGCTGGATGTCGTCCAGATAAAGCATCACATTGCGGCCCATCGCCAGGCCCAGATTGAGCTTGGTCAGTTCCTCGCGGGCGCCCTGATGCGGTGACTGGGCCGGATCCAGTCCCGTCACCTCGTGTCCGAGCGTGGGCCCGTTGACGCGCACGAAGATCATGCCCAACCGATCGGCCAGATACTCCATCAGCGTGGTCTTGCCGTAACCGGGCGGACTGATCAGCAGCAGCATGCCGGAGCGATCCGAGCGCTTCTCGCCGACCGTGCCGATCTGCTTGGCCAGGTTGTTGCCGATCATCGGCAGGTAGAGCTCATCGATCAGCCGGTTGCGGACGAAGCCGGCCATCGGCCGCGGACTGAACTGACCCAGCTGCAGCCGCTGCTGCTCGCGTTCGAGCATGCCGTGACGGAGTTTGGCGAAGGCGCGGAAGGCCGGCTCGGTAACGCTGCGGTAGTGCCCCAGGCGCTGCAGGAATTCGGGCAGCGACACTTGCAGCTGGCCATTGCTCAGCCGCGGGTGATCACCGCGCAGCTCGGTCAGGGTTTCGCTCAGCTCGGCATTGACGCGCTTGCGCGGGGCATCGAACAACAGCGCCGCAGCCGCTTCCATCCGGGCCGCCAGTGCATCGTCGGCGGTGCTGTCAGTTTGCAGCGCTTGACACCAGCCCTGTGCCAGCGCGTAGCGTTCAGCCAACGGCAAGGCCGCCTCGGCCAGCGCGCTGGCCAGATCGCGCGGCAGCTCGGCACGCACCGCGGTA
>JBGTIE010000401.1:0-2889 GCA_041745855.1 Lysobacterales bacterium
CGGCGGCCAGCCGCAGCTGTTCGAGCATGCGATCGTCATCTGCGCGCTGGCCAAGGACGACGACCACGCCTGCGCCGGCCGCGGCGATTACCGCCATCGCCTGGCGCAGCGAGGAACCGAAGGCCGGCTGCTCGATCGCGAATACATCGTTCCACCAGTTCTTCATCTGGACCCGGACCAGTGTCGGCCGCTCCGGACCCGGCTCGCCGCAGACCAGCGCATAGTGCTGCTCGCGGCTGGGCAGGTCGCGGTAGACGACCAGCCGGAACGGGCCGTGGGCGGTTTGCACGGCTTGCTCGGCAACCCGCTGCACGGTCTGCTCGGTCCGCAGCCGATGGCTGATCAGGGCCTCGATCGTGCCGATCTTCAGCCCGTGGGCACGGGCGAACTCCAGCAGCTCGGGCGTGCGCGCCATGCTCCCGTCCTCGCTCATCACCTCGACCAGCACGCCGGCCGGCTCCAGACCGGCCAGCAGCGCCAGATCGACCGCCGCCTCGGTATGGCCGGCGCGACTGAGCACACCGCCGGGCTGGGCCATCAGCGGGAAGATGTGGCCGGGTTGGACTAGATCCTGTGGCCGCGCGTCGGGTTGCACCGCGGTGCGTATCGTATGCGCGCGATCATAGGCCGAGATGCCGGTACTGACGCCGTCGGCCGCCTCGATCGACAGCGTGAAGGCGGTTCCGTGCGGACTGCGGTTGTCGCGCACCATCAGCGGCAGATCCAGCTGCTGACAGCGTTCGCGGGTCAGCGCCAGGCAGATCAGGCCGCGTGCGTGGCGCGCCATGAAGTTGATGTCTTCCGGCCGCACCTTGGCCGCGGCCATGATCACATCGCCTTCGTTCTCGCGGTCCTCGTCGTCGAGGATCACGACCATCCGGCCGGCCCGCAGATCATCAAGAATCTCCGGGATGCTGTTGAAGACCGGATCGCTCATCAGTCGCGTAGTACCGCGCTGGCCAGATCATCGAGCCGCTCGCGCTTCAGGACCTGCACCTCGCGCCGATCGACCAGCACCACGCCTTCATCCTGGAAACGTCGCAGTACGCGACTGATGGTTTCCTTCGCCATGCCCAGGAAATTCGCGATGTCGCGCCGTTCCATCAACAGGTACAAGCGTTTGGCGGAAAAGCCGCGACACTCCAGCCGCCGCGCCAGATCGACCAGGAAGGCCGCCACCCGCTCATCGGCGGAGAAGTCGCCGCGCAGCTTGTCGGCTTCGGCCAGGCCGCGCGAGAAGGCGCCGAGCAGTTCCTGCTGTAGTTCCGGCCAGCGCCGGGTGAGCTCGTTGACCCGCGGAAAGCTCATCCGGCAGACCATCGAGGTGTCCAGCGCAACGGCGTGACTACGGAAATGGCCGACGTGCACCGCGTCCAGGCCGACCAGTTCGCCCGGCAGGAAAAAGCCGGTGATCTGCTCGCGCCCTTCGCGGTCGATTGAATAGGTCTTGACCATTCCGGCGCGAACCGCGTACAGCGCGTGGAAGGAATCGCCATCGCGAAAGACGAAATCGCCGGCATGCAGCGGGCCGATGTCGTCCACCAGACACTCGAACTCACGCAGGCGCTGTTCGTCCAGTCCGTGCGGCAGGCACAGCCGGGCGCTGGTGCAGACGCTGCACGTGGCCGGCACCTCCGATTCGCGCCGGCTCGGCGCTGCCAAAGGCTTGCGCAGCTCGGAGAGCGCGACAGCAAGGTTGCTGGCAACGTGGGCGGATGCTGGGAGCATGGGTTCGCATGCTAGCAGAGCGCGCTTGGCCAGCGCATAAACTGACAGCGAGGGCTGTGTGACCTTGGTCGAATATCAGGTACTTATTGACAGTTGGTCTGCGGGCTGAGAACGGACTCGATCAATCAGAAAGGTCCAGAAAGGGATTGAATACCTGCACGCCTGCAAAACTGAAACCATGTTGCAGGTCCTCACTCAGCAGCCGCTGGCATCCTGAAGCCTCAGCGGCCCGGACAATCAGGGCATCATAGAGAGACAACCCGTGGAGGACATGCAGGTCCAGCGCCGCGGTGATGAGTTCGGCGCTGGCAGGCACCACATCAAAACCCTGATAGAAAGCGAGCCTTTCGCGGATCAGCGGAGCGGGGAGATGGAGTTTGCGCAGGGCGACGTTGACGAACTCCTGCAGTACCTGGGTGGAGATCACCCCGGTAGCTTCGGCGCGATGACGTCTGATCAGGCCTATGGCGTCGGATTGCTTTCGTGGTTCGTCGGCCGCATCGGCGTAAACGAGGATATTGGTGTCGAGAAAACTGCGCACGGATCAGCTTCTACTGTTGGCTTCTTCACGGTCGAATTGCCAACCCTTGAGACGCCCGGGTGTCGCTCTCGCCGACGCCTCAAAAGCCGCAAGTTCGTTCTCCAGGGCTTCCCGTCCTGCCAGTTGTTCCAGATGCTCGCGCACAGCCTGGTTGAGGCTCTTGCCCATGGCCTTCGCCACGCGACGCGCGCGCTCGACTGTGTCTTCATCGGCAGACAAGGTGATATTCATGAGCCATCCTGTGTAGTCCGTGTACACAGGATATGTGTAGACCGGAATAATTTCAAGACCAGGCGGTTTCGTGCCGTCAAGCTCAAACCGGCGTGGTGCACTCCAGCAGCAACTGCGCGGCGGGACCGAGCCAGTCGTGGTTGACCAGCCAGGGGGCGGCCAGGGCGAGCAGGCCGATGCTTGCCAATACCACGCCGGCCGGCAGTGCCATCCGGTTGCCGGTGCGATTGCGGCGCAGGTGGAGCAGACCGAGTGAACTGGCCATCACCGCGGGCAGGGTGCCGATGCCGAAAGCGGCCATCGTCAATGCTCCCTGCGCGGCGCCGCCGCTGCTGGCGGTGAGGAACAGGGCCGCGTACAGCAGCCCGCAGGGCAGCAACGCCCAGGCC
>JBGTIE010000402.1:0-5059 GCA_041745855.1 Lysobacterales bacterium
CCGGCCCGTGCGGCGTCTCGATCCGGTGCGGCGGTGCGCGGCCGGCGCTGTCGAGGCGCTGGATACGGCCCTGCCAATGGCGCGGATCGAACCAGTCGGCGCCGATCTCGCCTTTCAGCGCCGGGTCGTGGATGATCCACCACCCTGCCGCGGGGGTCACCAGCCCGGACATCTCATGAACCTGCTGTTGCGGCAAAGATCGGGAGTTTAGGCGATGAGCGAGCTACAACCCACTGCCGCCACTCGCGTCGGTCCCGACCTGTGCCTGCTCAGGCTGTCGGCGCTGGGCGACGTCAGTCACGTGGTAGCGGTGCTGCAGCGACTGCAGCGAGACCTGCCCGCGGCGCGTCTGACCTGGATCATCGGCACGCTCGAGCATCGCCTGCTGGAAGGCTTGTCGGGGGTAGAGTTCATCGTCGTCGACAAGAAGGCGCTCTGGCCCAGTCTGAAGGCGCTGCGAGAGCGCCTGCGTGGTCGTCGTTTCGATGCGCTGCTGCACATGCAGATTTCGCTGCGCGCGAACCTGGTCGCTGCCTGCGTGCGGGCGAGCCGTCGCATCGGCCTGGATCCGGCGCGCTCGAAGGATCTGCACGGTTTGTTCGTGCGTGAACGGATCCGACCGGCGCCGGCCGGCGGTGAGCACGTCGTCCATGCGCTGATGGCCTTCAGTGAGGCGCTCGGGCTGGGTCCGGCCGTACCCACCTGGGACATGCCGATTCCGGAGGAGGCGCACGCCTTTGCCGCCGCCCAACTGAAGCCCGACCGGCGCTGGCTGGGGATGAACCTGTGCTCCAGCCATGCCCTGCGCAACTGGGCACCCGAGCGGCAAGCGGCGCTGATCCGGCACGCAGTGGAAGCGCACGGACTGTCGGTGGTGCTGCTGGGCGGTCGTAGCGCGCTGGAGCGCGAGTACGCCGACGCGATCACTCGCGAACTACCCTGGCCAGTGCTCGATCTGGTCGGCAAGGACACACTCAAGCAACTGCTCGCCTTGCTGCAGCGCCTGACCGTGCTGGTAAGCCCGGATTCGGGCCCGATGCATCTGGCCAGCGCGGTCGGCACACCGGTCATCGGCCTGCACGCCGCCTCCAACCCGAAGCGCTCAGGCGCCTGGAACTCGCAGGCCTGGGCGGTCGATCGCTACGACGAGGCGGCACGCAAGTACCGCGGCAAGCCAGCCGCGCAGCTAGCCTGGGGCAGCAAGATCGAGTTTCCCGGGGTCATGGACCTGGTCACGGTGGCGGATGTTTGCGGGATGTTGGATCGATTTATTGCAGGGCTGAGGGCTGAGGGCTGAGGGGTCAGAAAGGCGGGCAAAGCGCTCCGCTGTGGCTCTTCGGATCCTGCCTTGATGCGGTTCGCGGAGCTCACCGACATCCTACGCGTATTCTCCGAGCCTCAGCTCTTCACTGACCACTGGAACTGGCTACTGGAACTGCTTTGATGCGGTTCGCGGAGCTCACCGACATCCTACGCGCACCGCCGCTGCTCTTCTGGGCTCTGGGCCCTGAGCCCTGGGCCCTTGTTTGATGCGGTTCGCGGAGCTCACCAGCATCCTACGCACTTCGCTGCGACTCTTCTGGGCCCTGTGCCCTGTGCCCTGGGCCCTGCTCTCCCTCGCCCTGTGGCACACTCGCCGCCCATTTGTCGCTGATCGCGCCGAGCGGATGACCGCGGCGCCCATACCGGGAAAACACGATGACCGTCGAGTCCGCCCTGCCGAAGAGGTCGCTGATCGACCGCATGCTGAGCCGGGTCGAGCGGATCGGCAACGCGCTGCCCCACCCGATCACGCTGTTCGCGCTGCTCGCCGCCGCGGTGGTGGTGGCTTCGGGTATCGCCGCCCAGTTTGATCTGCAGGTTATCCATCCGGCCACCGGTGAAGTCGTCGCGCCGGTCAGCCTGTTGTCGGTCGCCGGCCTGCACCGAATCCTGACCGGGCTGGTCGGTAATTTCGCCGGCTTCGCGCCGCTCGGCACGGTGCTGGTTTCCCTGATCGGCATTGCCGTGGCCGAACACAGTGGCCTGTTGCAGGCCGCGCTGCGCAAGCTGGTGCTGGCCGCACCGGCGAAACTGCTGACGCCGATCGTGGTCTTCGCGGGCATCCTGTCCAATACCGCCAGCGAGATCGGCTATGTGCTGCTGGTGCCGCTGGCCGGTGTGATGTTCCAGGCCGCCGGGCGCCATCCGATCGTCGGCATGGCGGCGGCTTTCGCTGGTGTGTCGGGCGGTTACAGCGCCAACTTGTTGTTGGGCACAATCGATCCGCTGCTGGCGGGCTTGAGCCAGGAAGCCGCCCGCATTATCGACCCGGCTTACGAAGTGAATGCCGCGGCGAACTACTACTTCATGTTCATCTCGACCTTCTTCATCACCCTGATCGGCACCTTGGTGACCGAGCGCATTGTGGCCCGGCGCTTTGGCGAGAACCTTCCGGGCGCCGAAACGATGGACCGCAGTGGCATCGAGCCGCTCAGCGAGGCCGAGCACCGCGGACTGCGCTGGGCCGGCGCGACTTTGCTGGTGATCGTCGCGATCATCCTCTACGGCATGGTTCCGAGCGACGGATTCCTGCGCGAGATCGGCACTGGCAGCCTGCTCAAGTCGCCGGTGCTGGCAGGCGTCGTCGCGGTGATCTTCATCGTCGGTGTCAGCACCGGCGTGGCCTTTGGGGTGGCCGCCGGCACGATCAAGAATGATGTCGACGTGATCGACGGCATGGGCAAGTCGATGTCTACGTTGGGCAGCTATATCGTGCTGGTGTTCTTCGCGGCCCAGTTCGTCGCATTCTTCAACTGGACCAATCTCGGCCTGATCGTGGCGGTACAAGGCGCCGATTTCCTGCGCAGCCTCGCCATGCCTTCGGTGCCGCTGTTCCTGGGCTTCATCCTGCTCACCGCAATGGTCAACCTCGTGATGGGCAGCGCGTCTGCGAAATGGGCGCTGATGGCACCGGTATTCGTGCCGATGTTCATGCTGCTGGGCTATTCGCCCGAAGTGACCCAGGCGGCCTACCGCGTCGGCGACAGCGTGACCAATATCATCAGTCCGATGATGAGCTACTTCGTGCTGATAATCGCCTTCATGCAGCGCTACGAGCCGAAGGCCGGCATGGGCACGATCATCTCGGTCATGCTGCCCTACTCGATCGCCTTCGGCATCGCGTGGTCGATCCTGTTCTCGATCTGGCTGACGATGGGCTGGCCTTTCGGACCCGGGGCGCCGTTGCAGTATGTGACGGGCTAGGGCTGAGGGCATCAGGAGCAGGGCTGAGGGCTGAGGGGGGTCAGAAGAGCAGGGCCCAGGGCTCAGGGCCCAGGGCCCAGAAGAGCGGAGTCCAAGGCCCGGAAGATCCTCGGCGGAGCGCGTAGGATGTCGGTGAGCTCCGTGAACCGCGGCGCAAGGGCCCAGAGCTTAGGGCACAGGGCCCAGAAGAGCCGAGCCGGGTGCGGATGTGCGCCTCACTCTTGCTCTTACGTAAAACCTAAAACGTAAAACCTAAAACGGCTCTTGTTCTTACCCAATGCTGCACCCCAGCATGAAGACGACCGCGGACTGGCCTAAGCTAGCGCTACCGCGGCATGCAAGGGGGGCGGCGATGAATACGACGAGTGGAACAAAGGCGCCGAAATGGTTTCTGCTGGTGGCCGTGCTGGCGCTGTTGTGGAACCTGCTCGGCTGCGCGGCTTTCGTACAGCAGGCCTTGATGTCGCCGGCTGCGATGGCGGCATTGCCGCCGGCCGAGCAGGCCTTGCTGCGTAGCCAGCCGATGTGGGCCACGATCGCCTATGCGGTGGCGGTCTTCGGTGGCGCGGTGGGCTCGCTCGCACTGCTGCTGCGGCGGCGTTTTGCATTGATCCTGCTGACCGCCTCGCTGATCGGCGTGCTGGTGCAGATGTTCCACGTCTTCATCCTCTCGCGCGCGGTCGAGGTCTACGGCGCCGCCGCGCTGACCCTGCCGGCCATCGTCATCGTGATTGCGTTCGCCCTGGTCTGGGTGGCCCGCAAGGGGGTGCGGAGGGGGTGGTTGGAGTGAGCAGGGGGTTGGAATGAGGAGGCGAGTGCCAGTGGCCCGTTCCAGTAGCTAGTGAAGGGCCCAGGGCTCAGGGCCCAGGGCCCAGAAGAACAGGGAGTCGGCGTTCAGCATCGGACTTTCTTGGGTGAAGCGCCGAGGCAAGAACGGAACCCCGAGTTGCACTCGGGCAACGAAGCAGGTGAAGCGCTGGAGCGAGTGAGGCGCCGAGGCAAGAACGGAACCCCGAGTTGCACTCGGGCAACGGAGCGAGTGAAGCGCTGAGACAACCTGCCCGAGTACAACCCGGGGTTCCATGTATGGACATTGCGCCAGTCCGCCCGAGTACAACTCGGGGTTCCATGTATGGACACTGCGCCAGTCCGCCCGAGTACAACTCGGGGTTCCCTGTGGGGCCACTGGGCCAGTCCGCCCGAGTACAACTCGGGGTTCCGTTTCGCGAGCTTGCATTTCCCTGGAACTGGCCACGGGAACTGCTCTTGATGCGGTTCGCAGAGCTCACCGACATCCTACGCGCTCCGCTGTAGCACTTCTGGGCCCTGGGCCCTGAGCCCTGGACTCTGGGCCCTGCTTTTCTGGGCCCTGAGCCCTGGGCCCTGGGCCCTGCTTTTCTGACCCCTCAGCCCTCAGCCCTAAGCCCTGTTCTTGGTGTCCCCTCAGCCCTCAGCCCTCAGCCCTGCTCCCACCAGCCACCGCTCCCGCTGCTCCCCAAAGGCCAGAAAACTCGGCGCCTTGAGGGTGTCGGACTGGTTGTAGCGTAGGCGTTCGCCGCTCAGGGTGCACATTCCTCCACCGGCTTCTTCGACCAGCACCTGGCCGGCGGCGATGTCCCATTCGTAGCCGCCGAAACCCAGCCGGGGGTACAGATCGGCTTCGCCGGCGGCGACGCGGCAGAACTTCAGGGCGCTGCCGGCCGACACGCTCTGGACCGGGCCCAGGCTGGCCACGTAGGCCTCGTTGTCGGCGTTGCGGTGGGAGCGGCTGACCACCACTCGCGGCGGATCCTGCGCCGGGCGCGTGACTCGC
>JBGTIE010000403.1:0-5364 GCA_041745855.1 Lysobacterales bacterium
GAGCAGCGCACCAGGGGGGCGATAGCCGGGGTCGCGCGGTGCGATGCCGCGGCAGCCCAGCACCACGGCGCACAAGGCGCCCTCTGCCGCCAGCCGCATCAGCACCAGTTCGCTCATGCCGGCCTGATGGCAGACAAACAGCGCACCGTGCGGCAGCTCGGCGGCAAGCAAGGGTTCGTCAGGCAAATGCAAATCGATGTCCATAAGTGTCCTAGCGCACCGCGACCAGGCGCGGTGTGTGTGGTAATGGTGAGGGGCCAGCTAAAAGCTCCTCGATGCGCGCAAGAAGCTGCGGGATTTCGTCTTCAGGCAACCCCTCGGGATGCCAGGTCTGCACCGCGCGGGACACGTCCAGGCTCCACCAGGGTTCGCGGCTGAGCCGGGTCAGGATCTCCACCAACGTCAGCGGGCGGAGCTCCACCTGCATGGGGTTGGGCACGTCCAGCGTGGTGCCGGGACGGCGCATGAAGGCGGGTGCCAGAGCCGCCTTCTCGCGGACATCCTTGAATGAGTCGATGTCACCGTTGAAGGCGACGCGGCCCTTCTTGCGCGCGTCGATGGCCTTGCCCGACTCGGTCTCTCCGTAGGCCATGTGGTGAGCCGACTTGCGCGCACTGTCCACATCACTGTCGGCCTGAGCCTTGTACGACTCACCAAACACGGCCGCACCGTGAAACAAGCCAGCCGCGTCTTGATCCATTCGCTCGCATTCGAAGTAGCGCGTGCTGCCTGACTCGTCCTTGGCCACGACGAAGATGTTGGGTGCCCGATAGACGCTGGCAACCACGTTGACCTTCTCGCCCGCGCGCACCCCGGGAACCTGGCTGACATCGTAGCTGCCGCTCGCCCCACCCTTTGGCGCAAACAGAACAGTCAACTGGCCAGACACCTTGCGCTCTACCGGGCGGCTGGTCATCAGCAGGGCGCACTCATCGGTCGGCGGGCACAGGCGCAGCGTCTCGGTGCGGATCTCTTGCTGCCACTTCGCATTGCGCACATGGCGGTGGCTGCCTCGGCGCAGCTCCGCAACCCCGTTGAACCACGACAACCATGTGTCCAGGTGGGCATTCAGCGCCTCGACGCTGTGGATGGGCTGAAAGGAAAGGCGCCCTTCGAACTTGCGCTCGATGACGTTGTGGATGCACTCCACCTGACCCTTGGCGCGGCTGTTGCCAGGCACATGCGCCCAGTGACGGATGGTCAGGTTATCCAGGAGATTGCGGATACCGTGACTCTGGTTGGCGCTGCCGGCGTCCCAGACCAGCATCCAGGGCACACCGTGCATCACTCGGCCGGGCTGCTCGTGCATTGCCCACATCAGGAACTGGAACAGCGTGTGCTGATCCTCACCGGCTGCCTGATAGTAGCGAGCAATGACCACGCCGCTGCGGTGGTCCGTGATGGCGTATCGGAGGACGCGATCGGGCAGGATGCGCGCCAGGTTCGCCGGCTTGCGCTTGTTATAGATGCGCTCGTCCAGTACACCCATCTGGCCATTACGCAGGTAATAGAGCACACAGATGGACGCGTCCAGCTGCCACACGTGGTTCGGGTGGAGACTGCGCATCGGCACGTGCGCGCTCGGCCGTTGCAACTGACTCGGGTGGCAGCCATGACGCCGCATCAGGCGAGACATGGTCGATGGTGAAACCCGCTCGCGCAGCTTGCCGTTGGCCAGAGCGATATCTATCGCGTCAGTGAGCGGCAGATTGATCTTGCCGGTGGCCTTGGCGCTGGCCAGATGAATCCCCGCAACCACCTCCACCTCGGCGACGGTCACCCTGGAGTCGTGTTTGTCTGAGCGGGGCCTGCGCTTGCTGTGCCATCCCACCGAATGCAATTTCCGGTACAGCGCATCGCGCGAACAGCCGAGCAACTGCATCGCGCGCTGGACCAGCGGGCCGCGGGTGCCATGCGCTGCGCTCGCCAGTTGATCGGCGAGGCCGCGAAGCAGATCGTGTTCCGCAAGCTGACCGGCGTGCATGGATCACTCTCCCATCAGCTCTTGCTCGACCCTTCCGAGCCAACCCTGCACGAGTGCCAGGTTCTGCTCGAAACGCTCGGCCACATGCTCCGGGAGCAGCAGTTGTGCTTGCTCGTACTGCAAGCGGATCGCTGCCGCGGTGTCGAACAACGAATTCATGGCGATCATCGCGTCCGTAGCCGCGGCATCCATCGCCTTCATCAGGACAGCCACGCGCTCGTCCGGCCGCGAACCGCGCAGCTGCAGGTCGTACTCGTTGAGTTTCTTGTCCTTGTCGCCAAGCACCTCTTCCTGCGCCTCGATCCGCGCCTGCAGTTCGGCCTTTTCGGCGTCCTTCTTGCTCAGCAGCGCGCGGACCTCGCGGGTCGTCATGCGTGCCAGCTGATCGACGTCCCGACCCTCAAGCAGACCTTCTTCCTGGACGAGGGCTTCAATCACCGAATCGGGTTGGCTAAGCAGCTCAAGCGCCCTGGTCGCGCCCAGCCGGTGCGCCACCTGTTTATGCTTGCTGCTCTTGCCCCAGCGGCGCGCCAGGACCATGTAGCGATCAGCCGTGCTTGGGCTTATCTGGAACTCCTCGCGAAACTCGGCGAAGCCTCGCGGTGACTCATGTGTACGAACTTGCAGCAGCAGCTGGCCGATGGTCAGGCTGGCCATTGTTGCCATATTGCTCGCCCAGAGCATCACTGCCCGGGCGCGCTCGCGGCTGTAATCGCCGCTGAGCGCCATCTCAATGTCGATGGTTCGCAGTTCCTGTTGCTGCAACGCCAAACCAGTCTCTGCGTCATTGATCGCCACCGGATCAAGCTCGGGCTGACCGGCGTCGAGCTGGGCGGGGTCGCGGGTGGTGATGGGACGTCCCATGTCTGTGTGTCTCCTAGGCGATGCGGCTGAAACGCTGGCGGGCCTCATCCAGCCGGGCCTGGGCCCGAGCCAGCGATTCAGCCACCAGGATGGAAATGCGAACGATGCGAGGGGTCAGCCGCCAGCGGCCGCTCTCCAGCGGCTCTGCGACTCCGGCCTGGCGCAGATTGGCCAGGTCGCGGGTGATGTTGCTGGCCGAGGTCTTGAGCGCGCGCGCCAGCTCGGACGGCGCCACACCCTCGACCTCGTGGCCGGCGAGACGGAACTGCAGATCCAGCACGCGCTGCTGGGCGGCGTTGAGGTAGCGCGGGTTGATGTCCGGTGCGCTCATCGGGGCGCCTCCAGCAATCGCTGACTTGACCCGTTCACACCGCGGGCGAGCTGCGCGCGGCGGCCGGCTTGACGCCCGGCGTGATGATCATTGCAAGCCAGCTTGTCCTGGCCCTTGGCGGTCCGCGCCTTGACCTCGCTCGTTGTCAGGTCGGGGTGGTGCGCAGCCAGGTATCCCTCGATGCGTGGGTCGATATCGCCGGCGTAGCGCCCCACGATGCTCGACACGGCGGCAACCCACGCCAGGCCGAACGCATTGCCCCGCGCTGCGCGGTTGGCCGCCTTGCGCACGCGCGACAAGTGTGCGCGGCGGTCCCGCTCCAGTTGCCGAAGCAAGACGATGTAGGCGTAGCAGGCCATCTCCACCTGAGCGGCCGGACCGACGAACATGGACGTGAGCTTCCAGCGGAGCTTCCATCCTGCAAATTCCGCGCTCTGAGCCGAGAACGACCGCAATCCAAAGGCGGCGGCGATGACAGCCCGCAGGGCGACGGAGTACGGCGACGGGTTCTTCACGCCCTTGCGCTCAACCCCTCGCTCGATGATCGGATCGGCGCCGTCCACTTCCGCCGCATCGACTGCGAACTTCGCCATCAGAACCTGCGCTTGACGCAGTGCGATCGCAGCCTCGTTTGCATTTGCGGACCCAGACAGGCGCAATAACTTGCGGATCTTGTCCAGGGCTTTGTCGCGACTGAAGGCGCTCATGCCGCACCCCCAGCTGCACCATGGCGTGCGCCGGGTCTGGCCAGCGTGGTCAGATCGCGAACTGCCGCGAGATACTGCTCGACCGTGTCGAAGTGATGCACAGATCCCAAGTGGTGAAACACGGTCTCCCGTGTGCCAATGCAGATGATCTCGGGCACCTTGACGTACTTCGAGGGATTGCTGCGCGCCACTCTCATCGCCTCGATCTGCCGCCCCAGCATGAAACCGAACTCCACATGCCGACCGCCGCGACCGTTGCCGCGGGGCTCTTCCTGGAGTGACACGAGGCAATTGGCTAGCGCCAGATCCTCGATGTCCTCCTTGGCGAACCGCTCACGCTCGGCATCGGCCGCTTGCTCTGACAGGCCTGTCGGCAGGACGTGGTCGCAGTCCGGTAGTACCCAGCGACTGGTGATGGTGTGCCCGCGGGCTTTGAGCTGTTGTGCCAGGGCGTTCGCCTCGGGGCGTCGGCTGAACCGCGCGGCGATGTAGATCTTGCTCATGCCGCACCACCCGGCGCCGGCGCCTGCTGGTGCTGCGGTCGACGGCTGGCCAGTGACACGACCTGACTGCTCTGGGCGGCCTGCTGGTGCAACGTGTGCAGCCGGCGCAGGTGCACGAGCGCCCAGTGCGCGTCCTCATCATCCGGATCGCGCTCCAGGTCCATCTCGTAGCGGGCGATCTCATCGCCCAGCCAGCGCACGGTTTCGGGGCCAACCAGCACAAAGCGGGTGAATGCGTCGCAGGCGTGCAGCCGACCGCGCTCCACCAGGTTGCGCAACACGTTGGCCAGGGTGGCGCGGTGCGGGCCGATGGCGCGGCAGAACTGGCCGTACACCTCCAGATCGGTGGCCACCCCACCCTGACGGCGGATAAAGGACTCGACGCGTTCGGGGAGCGTGCTCATGCCAGACCCACCTGCCGCAAGGCGTCAAACAGGCGTGCCAGCTCATGGGTCATCAGGGCGAAACGGGCGTCCAGCTCACCGGCGTGGTCAGTGCGGTCCTGGTCACAGCGATCGCTGTCCAGCTTCTCCAACACCAGGTCGAGGAACTTGAGCTTGCGGACTTTCATGGATGTGTCGAGGACGAAGCTGAGGCGGTCATCGAACACCAACCCCAGGCGGGTAACGGCCTTGCCGCTGCGCAGGTGTTCCACGATCTCGTTGGCCTCCAGGTCGTGGCCGCGCGCGCCGATAACGGTGTGGCCATCGGCGGGGTCGCGCAGCTCGCAGTCCTCGCCTAGCGCCCAACCGTCCGGTAACGGCTCGGTACCTTGCAGCCACGCCGTGAGCAGGATCGAGGGACTGTTGTCCGGCTGCAGCGGCTGGGCCGGGAAGCTGCCGATGGCCTCGCGCAGTTCGTGTGCCACCGCCTCGGCGATCTTGTCGCTGGCGGTGTCCACCACCAGCAGCTGGCGCGCGCGGTCGAGATAGGCCAGCGTCGTGGTGTGGACGACGAAGGCTTGCGGCAGCAGCT
>JBGTIE010000404.1:0-11068 GCA_041745855.1 Lysobacterales bacterium
CGGCGTCCAGATCGCCGCCGAGGCGCACCAGGTTGGCCCGCAGCATCGCGCCTTCGCGCCGCAGCAGGGCGTCCAGCAGTCGGCCAAGGATCACGACGCTTTTACTCGTCTGCCGTCATCCCGAGCGGTCGCACCTCGACCGTGCCATCGCGCACGGCGGGCATCTTCGCGGCCCAGGCCAGCGCCTCATCGAGCGTATCGACTTCGATCAGGTAAAAGCCGCCCAGTTGCTCGCGGGCTTCCGCAAAGGGTCCATCGTGGAGTGAAGGCTTGCCATTGGCGAAGCGCACGGAGGTTGCCGTGTGGCTGGGGCGTAGCTCGCTACCGCCGCGCAGTACGCCAGCCTTGGTCATCGCCTCGCCGTAGGCTTCGTGCGCGGTATAGACCTCGCGCAGTGCTGCCTCATCCATGTCGGCGTAGGCCTGTTCGTCTTCGTAGATCAACAGTGCGTATTTCATGCTGGTGCTCCGTTCCGCCGCGGGTTGCGGCATGGTAACGACGCACGAGGTCGCACAGATCGACAGCCAGTCGGCAGCGACTTGCGGTGGAGTGCACCTCAAGCCAAATCAAGCGGCGCCGATCAAGGCGCCGCGAGACGTTACTCGAAGCCATCCTCGTGCACCGCGTCACAGGAGGCCGGCATGTCGAAGGCGGCCGTTCCGTCCGAGCGCGAGTGGGGCGAGCCCCCATTGGCGCTTGCACCCAGGCCGCGGCGGGCGAAGGCGGCCCAGATCAGGCACTGGTTGGCGCCGCCATTGTTGGCCAGATCCGCCGCCAGGATGCCGTTGCGGGCATCGGTGAAGCTGGGGCTGCAGGACTGCAGCTTGAGCCCATCGACCACCAGTTGCAGGCCGAGGTTATTGCCGCCGCTGCCGTTCTTGATGTCCGGGTCGAAGCCGTCGCGGTCGATCAACGCGCAGGTCATGTCCCACATCATCGTGCCCCAGACCGCTCCCACGCCATGCGGGATGCTTTGGGCCGTGTCGGCGATATCGGCATAGGTGAAGGGGTTGATGGTCATGTCGGGTGTATAGCGGAAGCGCCGGATGCCGCTGCCGTCGACCGGCTGGAAGGAGGGGTAGGTTGCAATGCCGCGTGGCAGGCTGCAGGCACTGGCATCCATGGTCAGCATCAGGCCGAGATAGTCGCTCCAGCCTTCGCCCGCCTGCTCCTCATTGCTCAGGCATGAAGCCGCCGATGGTCCGCCAGTGAGGCGGTTGGATACACCGTGGCCATATTCATGGGCGATGATGCCGGCGTCGAAATCGCTGTCGCGGTCGGCGCCCGCCGGGGTCGGCGGCGATACCGTCGCCTGCACCGGAGGGGGGGCGGCGGCGATCGCCTCACCCGCGCTCTGGATGATCATCAGTGCCGGAATGGTGACCGAGCCACCGGCCGCACCTGGGCCCATCGCGATCGTCGTCTCGCCCTGATTGTTGTAGACGATCGCGGCGACGGCACCAGCATTCTGGGCATTCAGGGCCTTGACCCCGAACTCGCAGCCGCCACGGCGGATCAGCGCGATGTTACCGTTCACGGCGGCGGCATTGACCAGCGCCTGGCAGCCTTGCTGGCCGCCGTCGGCGGCCACGCCATCATCGACAACGACGATGCTGCCTTCGATGTCGGCCGCGATGGTGCCACCGAAGGAGGCTGGCCGTCCTTCATAGTTCGCCTGGAAAGGCGCGGTGATGGCCACGACCATCGGCGATGGGGCAAGCCAGCGGAACATCTGCATCCGTCCCGGAGAACCGTCGGGCGGCGTGCCGAAGTTGGCGTTGTTTGCATTCGGCGGATTGAGGCTGGCGCCATCGAGTGCGTCGGCGCGGACTGGGTCATTGCCCAGCCCGCCACGGCCGAAATTGTTAGTCTGGAAGTTCCCGGCCGGCTCGTTGAAACCGTAGTGCCAGAGCACATCATGGATGTGGTTGTTCCAGTAGAACAGGTTGGTCACCGACGCGCTGACGTTGTCACCCACGTTCGGCTGCTCGGCGGGATCGAGCAGGAAATCGAAGCTCAAATCAGGGCCGGCGCCGCCGGACGGGCGCGTGCTGGAGTTGTTGGTGGCGAACAGGTCGGCCTGGGCCAGCACGTTGTTGCCACGGGTGTCGGTGAACTCAGGGCCGCTGCCGCTGTTGCGACTGTCATGCCAGCCGCGCGGCGAAGCCTGCAGATCGAAGGGGTCGGTCACCAGCACGGCGCTGGCGCCAGGGTGGCCGGGACTTTCAAAGGGGGCGGGGAAGACGCGATAGCTGGCGCTGTGGTCGGGGCCTCCATGGGCGACCCAGTTGCTGACCCCGATCACCTCGCCGGTGACCGCATCGACGCGCATGTCCAGAAGCTGCTGCGCGGCACTGTAGCGATCGACCACCAGACGCCAGGCCAGACGTAATTCGGTGCCGACCGGCTCGTATACCAGTTCAACCGGAATCGCCTCGGCCGACAGGTTGCCGCCGCTGTATCGGGTCTGCTGCTCGACGCCACTGCGCTCGGCCAGTTCATCCACGCCGACCAGCGTGTCGATACCCAGATGCAGCGCGGCAGCCTCGATGCCCTCACGCGGATCCAGCTGTGGCGTACGGGTGTTGACCCGGCTCGCACTGTCGGCGTGCCAGCGGTGGCCCGGGTTGAGCACGCGACCGTCAGGCAGCACATTGATCGTGGTGATGGCCTGGGTGATCGGGATTCCACCGGACAACTGCTGCAGGTAAATGTGGGTGACACCGTTGTGCTCGCTGCGATAACGATCACTGACACGCGACTCGAGGTCGCTCTGGCGCAGACCCAGGGTGGGGGCCTGCTGGTGCATGAACGCTTCGGCAATCACCAGCGCATCAGCGCCGCTGGGCTCTGCGTGAACAAGTGGACCAGGCTGGGCATGAGCAGTAGTTGCAGCGAGCACATAGGTCAGGGCAAGGCACAGGGCGCGGAGCATGGTTGGATTCCTGGATGGAAGGAGGAGCACGACCACGCCGGGGAACAGATCCCGGAGCCAGCATCATCGCGCGGAGGCACGGCCATCGAGGTTCAAACAGACGGCGCCGGCGGGATTAAACGTCATGCCGAGTGCGGATTGCAACCGCCGCGTCCAGGCGCGCCGGAAATGTGTCGTACAGCGCCGGTTGAATGTTGCGGACCTCAGAACCGGCCCAGGGAATGAGCGGAGAAGTGAAGACCGCGCCAGAGCAAAGCGGTGCCAGGCCAGCGCACTCCAAAACGGGTGTGAGCAATCCTTGCGCGTAGCGGCGCCAAAGTGGCGCTCATACTGCTGCCGTGGGAGGATGTTGCTCACCGCGCTCGAAGGTCATCGACATGCGCCGTATTTTGATTTTGCTGTTCGCCCTGTGCGCTGGCAGCAGCGCTGCACAGACGCTGGATTTGCGATTCACTCCGGTCGTCGACGGAATCTCGGGGGTAGTCGACATCACCCATGCCGGTGATGGCAGCGGCCGACTCTTCCTTGCCCAGCGCGGGGGGAACATCCGGATCTGGAACGGCATCACTGTCCAGTCGCCGGCATTCCTGTCGCTGGCTGACTCGCTGACTCGGCCATTGCAAGGAGAGCAGGGGCTGCTCGGTCTGGTATTCGCGCCGGACTACGCCAGCAGCGGCCGTTTTTACGTCAACTATACCGACACCACCGGATCCACACGCATCAGTCGATTCCGGGTTTCGGCTACGGATCCCGATCTGGCGGACCCGAATTCCGAGGAGGTTCTGCTGAGCATCAGCCAGCCCTTTGCCAACCACAATGGCGGCCAATTGGCTTTCGGTCCGGATGGCATGCTCTACATCGCAACCGGTGACGGCGGCTCGGGCGGCGATCCGCTTGACCTGGCACAGAACCGGAGCAGTCTGCTCGGGAAGTTGCTGCGGATCGATGTCTCGCCGGCGACTGGCTACGTGATCCCGCCGGATAACCCCTTCGTCAGCGATCCCGGCGCTCGGCCGGAAGTCTGGGCCTTTGGGCTGCGCAATCCCTGGCGTTTCGCCTTCGACTCAGCGAACGGTGATCTCTACATCGCGGACGTCGGGCAGGACACCTTCGAGGAAATCAATCTGGTGCAGGCCGGTACACCGGCGGGGCTCAACTTCGGTTGGCGTATCTTTGAGGGCAATCTCTGTTTTTCCGGCAACTGCAATACTCCCGGGCTGACACCGCCGACGTTTCAGTATGGTCAGCCGGGCGGGCGCGCGGTGATCGGTGGTCGGGTCTATCGAGGCTCCAGCTATCCGCGCATGCAGGGCGTGTACTTCCTCGCCGACTTTCTGTCCGGCAACCTTTGGGGTATGCGAGGCGATGGCGCTGTCACGCAGTATATATCTGCACCCAATTTCAATAGTCCCATCTCAGGCGTGCAGACGTTCGGTGCGGATGAGGTCGGAAATGTCTATCTGAGCGTCGGTTCCCAGATCCTGCTGTTGAGCGACGGCGAACCGGTGGCGAGCGCGATACCGATCGGCCCGGGGATCACCGGCGCCTGGTTCGATCCGGCGCAGTCCGGTCACGGCATTTTCCTCGAAGTGCTCGACCCGACCGCCAACTTCCCGCATCCGCGTCTGCTGGCCTGGTGGTTCACCTTCGATCCAGCCGGCAATCAGGCCTGGTTCGGCGGCACCGGTCCGATCGAAGGTGACCGGGCCATCGTGGACGTGGTGCAGACCCGCGGCGGGCGCTGGATCCCGAACTTCGACCCGTCGCAGGTCGTCAACGACACCTGGGGCACGCTGCAGTTCCGTTTCGACAGTTGCAGCAGCGGGACGGTCGAATTCAGCAGCGCGATCGGCGGCTTTGGCAGCGGCAGCATGAGCCTGACCCGTCTGACCCTGCCTTCGACGCTGACGTGTCCGTAACATCGGTCGAAGTTGTACTTTCTGCGCTCAGGGTGAGCGGCTACCTGGCAACTGCTGCGCCCCGATGTCGAAAGTGTAAGTCGTCGGCGCAATTTCACCGGCGCGAGTCATGGCCTCGGTCGCCTTTCTGACGATGATTGCGTCGCCGAATCCTGCGACATGCCTGGTACCGCCCCGCTTGATCGGCCTGGCCTCGGCGTAATCGCGCAGCGCCTTCCATGCCGCATCGATGGACTCGAAGCGGGCGGCTGGCTCCTCGAACAACGCGGTTATAGCGGCAGCGACTTGCTCCCGGCCCAGACCGTAGCGCTTTCCGCTCAGCGTCCACGCGATTTCCGCGAGCACGACATCGGTGATGAGAATCTCGCGTTCGCCCTCGAACAGGCGATTGGCCTTCGTCGCCTGCGCCTGATCATCCTGCAATAGTCGCCGCAGCACGACGTTGGTGTCCACAGCGATCATGCCGCACGCCGCCGTGGCAGCCTGGGGGCACCGCGACCCGCCTTGGCCATCGCATCGTCACGCGACTGCTCATCGCTCACCTTGGGATTGACAACGACGTGGCTCAGCACGCCTTTGCTGGCGCCCTTGCTCCGCTTGAGGATCGTGATTCTTCCCTCGTGTTCAAGGATCTGCAGGTCGTCTCCCGGCTCGACGGACAAACGGTCGCAGAGCTCTTTTGGCAAGGTGACCTGGCGCTTCGGGCTGAGGACCGGCATGGCGTTTGCATCTTTACTGGGTTCGGCAGAGTAAAGATACATCGGGCTGTTGGCGCAGGACAAGCCTGCCTGGTGCTTGGCAAGCTTGCAACGGCGGCGTGGTGCTGGGGCTTGCATTGAGCTGCGCCAGCCTGTGGCTTGGGCTACCAACAGACCAACCGCGGAAATTGCCATCTTACGTGTAACGTAATATGCTCGGCGGATGATCCTTTCGTTCAAGTGCAAGTCTACGCAAGCGCTGTTCGAAGGGAGGACGGTCAGACAGTTCAATGCCTTCGTGCGAACGGCGGAGCGCAAGCTCGCTCAACTCCATGCAGCGCAGACTCTGGAATTCTTGCGATCGCCACCCGGAAACATGCTCGAGCAGCTCAAGGGTGACCGGAAAGGTCAACACACCATCCGGATCAATTCCCAGTGGCGCCTGTGCTTCGTCTGGACTGCAGCAGGCCCGAAAGATGTAGAAATTGTTGACTACCATTGAAGGAAGGCCATGACTCAACCAATTGATCGCTTGCGTCCGGTTCATCCGGGAGAGATTCTCCGCGAGGACTTTCTGGGTCCGCTGGGCTTGAGCGCGAATGCGCTCGCGGTGGCCCTGGACGTCCCGGGAACCCGCATCCATGAAATCGTCAAGGAGCGGCGTAGTGTTTCGGCAGACACTGCCGCACGCCTGGCAAAGTATTTCGGTGGCGATGCCGCTTCGTGGCTGGTGTTGCAGGCGAACTACGACCTCAAGACCTTGCCCACGCAGCAGGACATCGAGCACAAAGTACGTGCTCGTGCTTCCGAGGCGGCGTAGCAGCCTGCGCGGTTTTCCGAGCGGAGCCAGCTCAACCAATCAACGCCACCGCCTTGATCTGCGCCCACACCTGCTGGCCGGGTTCCAGCGCCATGGCGGTCCAGGAGCGGCGGGTGACTTCAGCCAGGATGATTTCGCCGGCGGCATCGAGCTGGACCAATTGCAGCGCCGGATGGGCGCCGGCGCGGCTGTCGATAATCGTGACCGGCAGTCGGTTCAGGATGCTGCTGCTCGCCGTTGTCTCCAGGCTCAGGCTGACGTCGCGTGCTTCGATCCGGCAGCGCAGCCGGGCGCCGATATTTGCGCCCCGGGCCGGCACAAGCAATTCGCCACCGCGAAACGCCAGCGTGGCAAGCTGATCGACCGGGTCCAGCGCCGAGACCGTCGCCTCGATGACCACGCCGGCACGGGCCAGCCAGCGTTCGGGCAAATCGATTCGTGCCAGCGTCTGTCGCAACGGCCCGCTGGCAATGACCCGGCCGGCTTCCAGCAGGACCAGATGATCGGCCAGCCGGGCGACCTCGTCGATGTTGTGGCTGACGTGGATCGCCGGGATGCGCAGGCTTGCGTGGAGGCGCTCCAGATAGGGCAGGATTTCCGCCTTGCGCGCGTCGTCGAGGGAGGCGAGCGGTTCGTCGAGCAGTATCAGGCGCGGGTCGCTCAGCAGGGCGCGGGCGATTGCGACGCGTTGGCGTTCACCGCCTGACAAGCGGTCGGGCCAACGGTCCAGCAGCTGGGCGATATCGAGCATGCCGATGATGCCGTCCCAATCGGCCGTGCTACCGGCGCCGGCGCGCTTGAGCCCGTAGCGCAGGTTGCCGCGAACGTCCAGATGCTCGAACAGCCGCGCTTCCTGGAACACATAGGCCAACGCGCGGCGGTGGGTGGGCAGGAAGATGCCGCAAGCCTCGTCCTGCCAGACCTCGCCGTTGACGATGACCTTGCCCTCACGCGCCCGCTCCAGTCCCGCAATCGCGCGCAGGCAGGTGGTCTTGCCGGAGCCGGATGGCCCAAACAGCGCGGTGATGCCGCTGCCGGGCAAGGTCAGATCCAGATCCAGATCGAAATCCGTGTAAGCCAATTTCAGGCGCAGCTGCAGACCTGCGTTCATGGCGCGCGCCACGGTCGGTTCGGATTGGCCAGATACAGCGCCACTAACACTGCGAAGGAGAACAGCAGCAGCACGCCGGAGAGCCAGTGCGCCTGGCTGTAGTCGAAGGCCTGGACGTGGTCGTAGATCTGTACCGACACGACCCGGGTCTGCCCCGGAATGCTGCCGCCGATCATCAGCACTACGCCGAACTCGCCGACCGTATGGGCGAAGCCGAGTACCGCGGCGGTCAGGAAGCCGGGTCGGGCAAGGGGGATGGCGACGGTCAGAAAGCGATCCAGCGGACTGGCACGCAGGGTCGCGGCCGCTTCCAGCGGCCCGTCGCCGATCGCCGCGAAAGCGCTGTGCAGCGGCTGTACCACGAACGGCAGCGAGTAGATCAGCGAGGCCACCACCAGGCCGCCGAAAGTAAAGGGCAGCAGGCCTAGGCCGAGGCTTTTGGTCAGCTGCCCGATCGGTCCGTTCGGGCCCATCGCGACCAGCAGGTAGAAGCCGATTACGGTCGGTGGCAGCACCAGCGGCAGTGCGACGATTGCTGCTACCACACCCTTCCAGCGCGAGCGACTTCGAGCCAGCCACCACGCCAGCGGCGTGCCCAGCAGCAACAGCAGTACCGTGACCACCAGCGCCAGTTTGACGGTCAACCAGATCGCGACCAGGTCATTGCTGGACAGGATCTCGTTCAAGGATCGGATCCGGCATCGTCGTCACCAGGGAGCTCGAAGCCGTAGCGCACCAGGATCGCCCGCGCCGCGGGTGTTTCGATATGCTCGGTGAAGGCGTGCGCGAGAGCATTGTCGGCGCCGTGGCGAGTGATCACATAGCCCTGCAGCAAAGGCTCGTGCAGCTCGGCCGGGATCAGGTAGTACGCGCCCAGATCGGCAAGGGTCGGATTCAAGGCCAGGGCCAGCGCGATGATGCCGATCGGCGCATTGCCCGACTCGACGAACTGCGCCGCCTGAGCGACATTCTCCCCATAGACGATCCTTGGCTCCAGTTCGGTCCAAAGCCCAAGCGCCTCCAGCGCCTGCTGCGCGCGCAATCCGTACGGAGCATGACGCGGATTGGCGATAGCGATACGCCCGAACTCGGCTCGGCGCAAGTCGGCCAGGGTCAGCGCGCTGGCATCGCTGCGCGCGCTCCACAGCACGATCCGCCCGATCGCATAGGGCCGAACGGCACCGGCGACCAGGCCGGTGTCGGCCAGTTCTTGCGGGTAACTGATATCGGCCGAGAAGTACAGGTCAAACGGCGCGCGCTGCAGGATCTGGGTCTTGAAGTTGCCGGAGGAGCCGTAGCTGACATCAATGATGGCAGCGGGGTGACCGGGCCGAAACTGTTCGACGATCTCGTCCAGCGCGAACTTCAGGTCGGCCGCGGCGGCGATCGCGATGCGCTCGTTGGCTTGCATTGTCGACGACAACAGGGTGAGCACGAGGGCGCACAAAGCGCGAAGCACGCCGAGCGTGGTCATGGCGGGGGGCCAAGGTCGCGCCGCATTTGTGGAGGCTGCTTGCAGGCGATCAAGGGCCCCAGGCCCGCCGACGGCGCAGCCGGCGAGGCTCCCGCCAATTGCGGGCACTTGAGCCATCTCGCAGACGCTTTGGCTCATCTGCCAACCTCGACCCAGTCCCGTAGCTGTGCGCCATCAAACGGCCAATCCAATTCCCGACCAGCCGCGTCGGCAAGCACCGGGATCCGTAAACCATAGATCGCCATCAGCTCGTCATCGGCTTCCACGTCGACCGGATCGGCCAGCAAGTCGAGCTCGGCCAGAACAGCATGCGCCTCCTCACACAGCCCGCACTCGGGTTTGCCGTAAAGGCGATAATCGCCAAACATGCCGGTCGCCTTCATTCCCTACTTCTAACTGGGTGCGAGTTGAACTGATGATGGGTGTGGTCGTTTGCGGCGGCCATCGGTTATCGCCAACCATCCTACTCGTACTCGTACTCGTACTCGTAATCGAAAACGGCGTGAAAGCTTCGAGTACGAGTACGAGTACCGCGATGCTGAGTACGAGTACGACCCCACTGCTCAGATTGCTCCGAACCGGCGCTAAACAACAGTTTGACCCGCACACCTCCCGACTCCAAAGTCCCGACTGCTTCTCGCTCAGCCCTTCAGCTTCGCCAATATCTCCTCCCGCGCATCGCGCAGGATGGAATCGCGGTCCAGGCCCTTCAGGATCTCCCTGACCGCGCGCTTGGGTCCTTGTTCGCCCCAGCTCTTGCCGCGAGCCAGCCATTCCTCGGCTGCGTCGCCGACGATGCGGGTGGCGTACCAGGCCAGTGCGCCCTGGGCGCCGGCGGTCAGCGCGGTGGACAGCCCGGCGGACATGCCCTTGAGCGCCGCCGACGCCAGATGCACCCCCCAGATCGCGCCCATCAGCGCCGCCAGTTGCACGATGATCGTGGTCACCAGCCGGCCGGCCTCGGTGCGGCTAAGCGGCAGGCCATAGAGCCGGCTCAGATGCACCACCATCGTCACGTCGAGCGCGGCGGCCGACAGCAGATCGGCAATCGGAATCGGGTTGACCGCGACTGCCAGCCCTTTGGCCAGGCAGTAGTTGCGGACCAGCTTCTGGGCCAGCTCTCGGCGTACTTCGGTGATCCGTTTGCCGACCTGATCGGCCAGGCGCCCTGCGAACAATCCCGCGTTGACCGCTGACAGGGTCTTGCCCTCCTGTTCCACGATCGCCAGGATGCGCTCGCGCAGGACCTTGATGTCCGGTTCGGGTTGTTCGTCGGTCTCGGTCTCGTTGCCATCGGCATCGATGCGGATGACCCGTCTGGGCGGCGGCAGGGCGCTGCAGGCGACGACGTTCTCGGCCCGGATCTGGCCGGCGACATGCTCGCGCAGGCGCTGCAGCAGTGCTTCACGCTCGTCGCTGCGGTAACGGTCGGCCTTGTTCAACACCAGCAGCACTGGCCGTTGGGTCTCCTGCAGCCGGCGCAACGCGGCCAGCTCGCTTGCGGTCAGATCACCGTCGGCGACGAACAGCACCAGATCGGCACGCTCGGCCACGTCGACCGCGAGGCGTTCGCGCGCATCGCCGTCGAGCTCGTTGATGCCCGGTGTGTCGATGAAGTGCACGCCGGAGGACACCCGCTCCTCCCAACGCGCCCGGTGCGCGCGGACGGTGGTGCCGTGCAGCACGCCGACCTCGAACTGCGGCTCGCCCAGCAGCGCATTGAGCAGCGCCGACTTGCCCACGCTGACCCGACCGAACACCGCCAGATGCAGCTCGCCCTCATCCAGCCGCTCGAGCATCCGCGCCATCTCCTCGAACTCCGGCGCCAGCGCGGCACGCACCGAGTCGGGGATGTTCGGATCATCGATCAGCTGTTGCAGGCTGTCACGCAAGGGGGCTTGGTCGCTCGATGGGTACAGCAGGGAAGCCTACCCGAATGCAGTGGGGTAGGTGTGGCGCTACTCCTGAGGGGGTGCGAGTCAAACTGATGTGGGCTACCTTGTCAGCTGGATCGGAAGCGAGGGGTGCGGCGAATGAAGTCCCAAAGACTTAGTGATGCGGAGCTTTTGGCGAAGTTGAACGCCCATCCGGAGTTGCGTTCACGGTTTGAG
>JBGTIE010000405.1:0-2357 GCA_041745855.1 Lysobacterales bacterium
ACCCTGCTCGAAAGCCCCAATCTCGAGCTGGACTTCGATCGCTGGCTGCGCAGCATGGTCTATCGCTGGCTGCTGGCACCGGAGCTGGAGCCGCCTGCGGGGATGGCGGCAGAACTGCGGGTGCTGCGCACGGCGGTCGTGAACGAGGCGCTGAATGAGGGTGAGCAGGTCAGCTGGCGCCCGGCCGGCAGCCTGGCCAGCGTCGTGTTGACCGCGGCGGTGCCGCTGCCGGAAGGGCGGGCGGCGTTGGTACTGGAACGCAGCGTTGATGCCCTGTTGATCTGGACCAATCGCGGCTTGGGCGGTCTGCTGCTGGGCGGTCTGCTCGGCATCGGCCTGGCCGCACTGATCCTGTTCGGCTATGCCAGCTATCTGAGCCTGCGGATTCGATTTTTGCGCAATGCGGCCGAGAATGCCTTGACCCCGGAGGGCCGCTTGCGCGAGGGCTTTCCGATCTCGCGGGCGGCCGATGAGATTGGCGATCTGTCGCGAAGTTTTGGCCGCCTGCTCGATCAGGTGCATGCTTATACCGGCTATCTGCGCTCGCTCGCCGGCAAGCTGTCGCATGAGCTGGCGACGCCACTGGCGGTGGTTCGTTCGTCGCTGGAGAACCTCGAACAGGAGGCTCTGCCGGAGGGTGCGCGGATCTATGCCGAGCGCGCCCGCGGCGGTGCCGAACGGCTGCGCTCGATCCTGCGCGCGATGAGCGAGGCCGGCCGGATCGAACGCGCCGTCGACATGGCCGAGGCGGAAGATTTCGATCTGGCCGCGTTGGTGCGCAACGCCGGCGAGGGCTATCGCGATCTGTGTGGCACCCGCACCCTGGAGCTGCGCCTGCCCGATCGGCCACTGCCTTTCCGCGGCGCGCCGGAACTGCTCCATCAGGCGCTCGACAAGCTGGTCGACAACGCGCTCGGCTTTACTCCAGACGGCGGCTGGATCGAGATTGGCTGCCTGCCAACCAGTCAGGGCGCGCAGCTGTGGGTCGCCAATCAGGGCCCGCCGTTGCCCGATGAGATGCACGACCGGCTGTTCGAGTCGCTGGTGTCGCTGCGCCAGGGCGGCGAGGCGCCCCACCTGGGCCTGGGGCTGTATATCGTCCGGCTGGTGACCGAACTGCACCGCGGCGAGGCCAGCGCGCGCAACCGTCCGGGCGGGGATGGGGTGATATTCAGCCTGCAGTTGCAGCCGTTGTTGGGGTAGGGCGTGCGTAGCTAAGCAAGCGCGAGCTTCGTCACTTCATGAGTCGCTCGATTTCAGTGAGCGCTTGCACGACTCTGACGATGCGGACGCTGCGATGCTCACCGACCGAGAGCAGGCCGCGGTCGCCGGTGACGATGAATTCGGCGCGCGCGGCGATCGCGGTGCCGAGGACGACATCATCGTCGGGATCGGGGGCAATGCCGGCGATGACGACAGGCCGAACCACGCTGGCAAGATCAGCATAGCGATCCACCAGTTGGTCAACTGACAGCAGCGAGGCCGCAATCTTCTTTTCGAACTTGCGACGGCCCAGGATGTCACTCAACTCCGCCAATAGCGCCAAGCTGGTAACTAGCGCGATCCGTTGCTCGCGTCGGGCCCGCAGCAGCTGTCTCGGTGCGCCGTCCCACAGCAGCGCCGAGGCGACGACATTGGTGTCAAGCACCAACCGCATCAGCGGCCGGACGTGGCGCGGCGCTCGGCACGCATGGCGCGCATTTCCTCGGCGACTTCCTCCGGCGACATGGTCGTCGGTTCATCGATAGTCGCCATTCGATCGATCGCAGCGAACAGTTCGTCGGCACGCTGCGCCTTGAGCTGCTCGCGAAGCCAGCGCTCGATGGCGCTGGGCGACAGCAGACCGGCACGCTGAGCTTCCTGGGCAAGTTGGTCGGGCAAGGTGATCTGAACGGTAGTCATGGCTGTCTCCGGGGCGTCATGCGACCTGTTGGTCGGTGCTATGCAGCGCGACGTCGATCATGGTGCAGCATACGCTATCAGGTTGTCCTACATTCCTGCCCGTCCGAACTGCACAGCGGCAGGGCGAGCCCGCGGGAGTGTACCGGGGGCGAACCGAGTACGAGTACGAGTACGAATCGAGCGTTTGCCAGGCCAGACGTACTCGGACTCGTACTCGAAAGCAGCGTCGCGGCGGCTCTTGGCCTGCTGGCCCTGGGCCCTGAGCCCTGGGCCCTCAGGCCTTTGCAGGTCCCTCAAAACATCAGTTTGACTCGCACACCCCTCCGTAAACGCCCCTTCCCCGATCCGCGATTCGGTGGTATTTCTTCGGGGC
Source organism: Lysobacterales bacterium (assembly GCA_041745855.1). Taxonomy (GTDB): domain Bacteria; phylum Pseudomonadota; class Gammaproteobacteria; order Xanthomonadales; family SZUA-5; genus JAWLAT01. The sequence goes on from JBGTIE010000405.1 coordinate 2,276, forward strand.
GTTTGCGGTGGACTTCGCAGCGATGGGGAATGAGTTGGCACAGGGGGGGAAAACTCCAGCCAGGCGCTCGGCCTGTGGCCGG
>JBGTIE010000406.1:0-2272 GCA_041745855.1 Lysobacterales bacterium
GAAGCCGCGGCACAGCAGCAACAGCAGCAACAGCAGCGGCAACAGGAACAACAACAACAGCAACAACAACAGCAGCAGGCCGCCGAGCGTCAACGCCAGGCCGACGCGCGTGCGCAGCAGGAAGCAGCACAGCGCGAAGCGGCAGCCCGTTCGCAAGCTGCGCCGAAGCCCGCGCCAGAAGTCACCGGCAAGAAAGCCGATGCCGACGCCGAAACGGATGAGGACGAAGACAAGGACAAAGAGCGCAGGCGCGGCCGCCAGGATTGAACTAAACAGCGAGCGCCTGTTTCAGTCACGCTAGACGCATAGCAAGGCAAGCGCAGGAGCCAGCCCACGGGCGAAGCTCCTGCGCTTGCTTTGGTTTTAGCTTAGCTCTTGCTTGCTGCTGCGAGCAAAGCGGCGCCAGGTCGCCCCACTCCAAAAAGAGGCGCGCGCGCCACAATTTGGAGTGCGCTGGCCTGACAGCGCTTTCGTCTCTCGCGCGCGGCTCGAATGTCGACTCGCCGCCGGTTCGCCGCCGCAGTCGCAATCTCCTCTCCAAAATTACGTACCTCTCGATACTTCATTGCGAGACCGCTTTTCCGGCCCGGAAATGCACACGGGCCATGAACCAGCAAGAGCGGTCTCACGCGGAGACGCGGAGGACGCGGAGGAAGAGCAAAAACGAGGCGTCTGGTGCGAGAGCAGTCGGAAACCGGGTTCACGACGCGAGTTGTCGTTGTGCGCTTGAAAGCTCTCTCCGCGACCTCCGCGTCTCCGCGTGAGAATGGTTTTCTTCCGAGCGCCTTCTTCGACCTGGAAAAACACATGGGCCAGGGTCCCGGAACTGCCGGAAATCAATGGGTTACGATATGGGTTCATGGAGAGGCATGTGCGGCCCGCGCTTGGCGCTCGCCGGTGACTGCAGCGCATGCCGTGGCAATCCATAGATCTTCTTCGTGAAGAGCGAAAAATCTCTGGATCGCTGCGGTCGCAAGCTCCCTCGCGATGACGAGGGTTCATGCTCTTGAAATCCCCTCGTTCCCACCCATCCATTGGGGCTTGCCATTACGGACACCGCTTCGATGACGAGCAAACATTGCCGGGTGCTGATCCTGGGTTCTGGGCCGGCCGGCTATGCCGCGGCGGTGTATGCGGCGCGGGCCAATCTGAAGCCGGTGTTGATCACCGGGATCGCGGCCGGCGGTCAGTTGATGACCACGACCGAGGTCGAGAACTGGCCAGGCGATGCGCACGACCTGACCGGCCCGGTGCTGATGGAGCGGATGCAGAAGCACGCCGAGCGCTTCGAGACCGAGATGATCTTCGACCACATCAACAAGGTCGACCTGTCCGAACGCCCGTTCAAGCTCGAAGGCGACAGCGGCCACTACACCGCCGATGCGCTGATCATCGCCACCGGTGCCTCGGCGCGCTATCTGGGTCTGCCCAGCGAGGATGCCTACAAGGGTCGTGGCGTGTCCGCCTGTGCCACCTGCGACGGCTTCTTCTTCCGCGACCAGGAAGTGGCGGTGATCGGCGGCGGCAACACCGCGGTCGAAGAAGCGCTGTACCTGTCCAACATCGCCAGGCGGGTCACGCTCGTGCATCGGCGCGACAGCCTGCGCTCGGAGAAGATCCTGCAGGACCGCCTGATGGCCAAGGCCGAAGCCGGCAAGGTGCGCCTTATGTGGAACCACGTGGTCGAAGAGGTAGTCGGCAACGACGACGGCGTTACCGGCCTGAAACTGGCCGCAACCGACGATGGCCGCATCCAGAACATCGACGTCGATGGCGTCTTCATCGCTATCGGCCACAACCCGAATACCGAGATCTTCGCCGGCCAACTCGACATGACCGGCGGCTATCTGAACATCCGCGGCGGCAGTCGCGGCATGGCCACGATGACCTCCGTCCCTGGCGTTTTCGCCGCCGGCGACGTCGCCGACTCGGTCTACCGCCAGGCAATCACCTCGGCCGGCGCCGGCTGCATGGCCGCGCTGGATGCGGATCGGTATCTGGAGGAGCAGGGCTGAGGGCTGAGGGGTCAGGAGAGCAGGGCTCAGGGCACAGGGCCCAGGGCTCAGGGCACAGGGCACAGGGCACAGGGCACAGGGCACAGGGCTCAGGGCTCAGGGCTCAGGGCCCAGGGCCCAGAAGAGCGGAGCCGGGCCGCCGTAGGATGTCGGTGAGCTCCGCGAACCGGATCAATGTACTCACACGCTGGCCTCAAACCCTCGTCATTACGAGACCCCTTTTCCGGCCCGTTGTGCACACGGGCCATGAACCAGCA
>JBGTIE010000407.1:0-5786 GCA_041745855.1 Lysobacterales bacterium
GCATTCGGCCGCCCCTGGACCACGCCAGCGGCGTTGCGCTTCTTGGCAAGGGGGACAGGCCATTCCCTGCGAAGCGCGCCTTGCTGGCGAGGCCCAGGGACGCCCTCGGTGCAACGGAAGTTATTGTTGCGCGGACCCTAAGACCCGGAAAACGAGTGATGCGGAGGTGTCGTCGGAACCTGGAAGCTTCCGATATTGGAGCCGATCACCCGGCCAGCTACCCCTCACCCTTGGCGGCCGTCACTTTGCTAGTCTCGCGGCCATGAGCAAGCGGGTCCTGCAACGTCCGAAGTCACCTCCGAAGTCAGCTGCGCCCAGCGGCAAGGAGCGCGCGCCGGTGCGTGCCTCCAAGATGGGGCGCTGGCGGGCGCTGGTGCTGATCGGGGTGCATGTGCTGATCGGCTTGCACATCGCTCACTGGCTGACGACCGGGGAGACCATGACGCCGGTCGAGCCGGCCGAGGCGATGGCTTTCAGCCAGTCATCGATCATCAACGCCGGGCTGATCTTCTTTGTCACGATGATCCTGCTCACCGCGATCTTCGGCCGCTTCTTCTGCGGATGGGGCTGCCATGTGCTGGCGCTGCAGGACTGGTGTCGTCATCTGATGCTGAGGATCGGCATCCGGCCCCGGCCGCTGCAGACGCGCACGCTGGTCTGGGTGCCGACGCTGGCCTTTCTGTACATGTTCATCTGGCCACTGGTCTACCGGCTGTGGATCGGCGACTCGCTGGCGGTGCGCGGTACCGAGTTCATGACAGTAAACTTCTGGGCGACCTTTCCGGGTCTGGTCATCGGTGGGCTCACCTTTCTGATCTGTGGTTTCGCCTGCGTCTATTTCCTCGGCTCGAAGGGTTTTTGCACCTACGCCTGCCCCTACGGGGCGATCTTCGCGGGTGCCGACCGGATTGCACCGATGCGGATCCGGGTCACCGATGCCTGCTCCCAATGCGGCCACTGCACCGCGGTGTGCACTTCCAACGTGCGCGTCCACGAGGAGGTGCGGGATTGGGGCATGGTCGTCTCGCCCGGCTGCATGAAGTGCCAGGACTGCATCAGCGTCTGTCCCACCAACGCGCTCTACTACGGCGTCGGCGCGATACCGCTGTTTGCCAAGCCGCGAACAGAGCGGGCGGCGCCTCCGCCACGGCGAACTTCCAACCGCTACAGCTGGCTGTACGAACTGCTGCTGGTGGCTGGTTTCGCCAGCAGCTTCCTGATCGTTCGGGGCCTGTACGGGGTCGTCCCCTTCCTGATGTCGCTGGGCGTGGCGGCGGTGATCGCCTTTCTTTTTCTGACCACGGTCCGGCTGCTGCTGGAACCGACCGTCGAGCAATCCGGGTTGCGCCTCAAGCGCGCCGGTGAGCTTCTGCCGCAGGGCAGGGCATTTCTAGTGGTGATGCTCGTGCTCGGCGCGTTCTTTGGCCATTCGGCGCTGCTGCGGGTGCAGACGGCAATTGGCGACAGCGCTTATGCGAAGGTCGAGCCTCTGCGTCGCAGTCTGCTGGCCGCGCCTGGACAGGTGCCGGTCAAGCCGGAATGGGCGGTGGAAGCCATCGATGATGGTCTGGCGGCCTTGCGCAAGGTCGAGGCCTGGGGACTGTTCCCGACCCTCGGCAATTCGGCCAAGCTGGCCTGGCTGCACGCGCTGAGCGGTGCCGACAGTGATAGTTCCCGGCGTGCCCTTGATGCGCTGCGGCGCGGCGAACTTCCGGTCGACATGCACCAGTTGCTGGCGCATACGGCGCTGCTGCGCGCCGATGTGCCGGCGGCGCATGCTGCCTGGCAGGCGGCAATCACCGAGCGCCCCGATCTGCCGGAGGCATGGCTGGCTTACGGCCTCCATCTGGCCCGCGCGGGCGACCTGCAGACTGCGCGCGAGGTATTCGACCGCGGCGCGGCAGCGGTGGGTGATTCGCCCGGGCTGTACTACAACGCGGCGCTCGCCCGTGCCATGAGCGGTCAGATTGGTGCCTCGATCGAATGGTTCGAACGCGCGCTGGCGATCAATCCGCGCTATCTGGAGGCACGCGAGAACCTGGCCGGGGCGCAGGCCAGTCTGGGCAACTTCACCGCCGCCGTGGAGCATTTCCGCCTCGCGCTGGAGCAGGTGCCCGAGGATGTCCAGACTCGGCTGCTGCTGGTGCGCAGTCTGCTTGGGCTGGGCGAACGTGAAGCTGCAATCAAGGAACTGCGAAGGATATTGAAAATTGAGCCGGAAAACGCACAGGCTCGCGCATTTCTGGCCGAACTCGGTAGCAGTTGACGCCGCAAAGCGCTATCGTCCCGGGACGATCTGGCAGGCAGCAAGTTGCCGCCGCAGGCTTTGGGAGCGAGTGATGCGTGATACGATTTCGGGCGGTGTAGGGAGGCTGGCTATCCATGCGCTGGCCATGTACGGTTTACTGGTCGCTGCAGCGTCTGCACAGGCCGAATCCGGGAGCAAGGCGGCCAGTGGTGTCATAGGACCGGACGTGACTGTGTTCACCCTGTTGGGTACCACCCAATACGGATCCGGCGCCGACGGCATTCGCGGCTATTCCATCGGCACCACCTCGTGCAATATCGGCGACCAGCCCCTCAACTGGTGCGACGAGGCTGGCGGCTGTGGCCTCGGGACCACAGACGCCGACCACCCGGTCATCGCGCAAAACATGTATCGCCTGAGCGACGGTCGCTTCGACCAGATCGGCGCCAGCTGGCTCAAGCACGGATTCTTCTCGCTCAACACTTCCTCGGCTGGCTGTGGTACCGGTTCCTGTCAGCAACCGCCGCTCGGTGGCAGTCAACTTGGCGTCGGCTGCACCGATCCATACAGCTCAGGTCTGAACGGCCAGTGGCACCTAGGTCGCAGGTCTGAGGTCAATCCGAGTACTGGTATATTTCCATTCCCAATTGGTGGGGATGGTGACACGTCCGCAGCCTGGAACCAGCGCGTCGCAGTGGTCGAGGACAAGCTGAATACGACGATCAATCCTGGGGCCCGCTATTTCATCGAAGGGCACTACGTAGCGCCGGATGACGCCTTGTCCGGAAATGGCTTGAATAACGCGTCCTACCGCGAAGTCACGGTAAACCAGAGCAATTTCAATCTCAGTGTGCTCGGCGCCACCGTGCGCGAACGGGCGGCGATCGAGGCCTGGCCGGTCATCGACCCAAGTGTTGAACTGGTTTATGTTGACCTGCCGACCGATCCAGTGCAGCGCTTCCACGTCGCGCGCAAGGTCACCGAGGTGGTTCCCGGCGAGCTGTGGCATTACGAGTACGCGATCCACAACCTGAATTCGGCACGCGCCGCCGATCGCCTGGCGATACGCTTCTTCGGCGCGACGATGTTCTCGGGCATCGGCTTCAGCGATGTCGACGCCCACTCCAATGAACCCTACGACACCACCGACTGGCCGTCGTCCGTATCCGCCGACACCGTCACCTGGGCCGCACCGCCATTCCCGTCCGCGCCCGAGGACGCCAACGCGATCCGCTGGGCGACGATGTACAACTTCTGGTTCGATGCCAACCGGCCACCGAGCGACATCTTCAGCCATACGCTGGATCTGTTTGAGCCAGGGACGCCGGAATCAGTCGGGTTCCTCGAAGGCGCCGGGGTCCTGTTCGAGGATGGGTTCGAGTCCTGAGCCGATCGGGCGCTGGATGCGAGGCCAAGCCTTCGATCGCGCCGTTTGTAGGCCGGTTCCTCGCGCCCGCCAAGCCTCGGCTTTCGCCCCGGAACAGCCAGCGCGAGGCGGCCGGCGCTCTACTTTGGACTGCGGCGCTCCGCGCCGCTTTGGATGCTGGCGTCGATGACGAGTTGAATGTAGGCCGTTGTACCCGATCGGCGTAATGCGCGGACCAATGCCGCACAGCCACGTCCGATCGGGTTCAGCGGCGCTCTTGCTGCCGCTCTACATACTCGCGCAACACCCCGTCCATGCGCGATTGCCAGCCGTCACCGGTTGACTTGAAGTACGCAATCACTTCCGGGCTATAGCGGACCGATAGCAGCAACTTGCGTTTCGCGGACTTTGGACGACCAAGGACTGAACGCAATGGAACCATCGCCTTCAATTGCTCAGGCGTAAGCGGCTGAGCGTCCGGGTCGCGGCGAGCCGCAGCGTTGATTGCTTTGTCCTCCTCAAGGGTTGGCATGACCACCAAGGGGCGTTCAGGGACCTTCGACATAGCGCTTCACCTCGCGACGGGTAGCGCGGCGCAGGCTGATGATCCGCCGAACCGCGCCACGATCAACAAAAGCCACGTAGTAGAGAACCATGGTCCGCGGCACAAGCGCGACCATGCGCATTTCATCGTAATCAAACCGATCATCGATCCAGACCAACGCGGCATCCCATTCGAGCTCGACGGCATAACCCAACGAGACCCCGTGGTTCCTCAGGTTCTCAAGGTCCTTGACCGGGTCGAACTCAATCTCCATCCTTTATTGTAGCTACATTAATGAGCGCTGTAAACGACCTCCGGCGCAGGTCAAGGCGTCCGAGAGCGAGTTCTATCGCCACCAGCCAGGCCGTGCACCAGCGTCCTCTCCGCGAAGGCACTGAAGCCGGCACTCTGACCGGAGGCAGCCGCTGAGGCGTTGATATTCTGGAACACGAGACTGGATACACCGGCGGCCCCCGCGGCCTCGACGGCATCGGACTGAGTGCCCCCAGGTGTCGGACGTTGAAGTCAGATCCGCAATCCAGTGCCCCTCGCGCCCGCCACGCAACGATTTTTGCGCTAAAACAGCCAGCGCGAGGCGGCCGGCGCTCTACTTTGGACTGCGGCGCTCCGCGCCGCTTTGGATGCTCTGCCGCTACGTAAGTGCGCGGCGCACTGCTCGAAGTCGGGGTCGGAATCGGTATCGGAATCGGAATCGGAATCGAGAGCGGCATGGGGTTGGGCCACCAACGGCTCGCCGTGTACGGGGCGCTCATCAACAACGTCGGCAGGTTGTACCACCGCACTCGATTAGATCGTGACGATCATGACAACGCAGGGGCGGTGTCGCTACAAGGGTCACGAGGAGGCAATCGGATTCGCCGAGGAAGGGTCGATACCGATTCCGACCCCGACCCCGACCCCGAGATGAGCTCCCTGGCGACAGAGAATTCGGCGTTGACTACAGGCGCTTTTGCATCAGTTTGAATCGCGCTGCCCGCAGAGCCCAATGTCCTATAATCGGCCACATGCATTCCCAAGCCGAATCCCAGTACAGCGCGCCCGCCTCAGCCACCTGCATTGCCGACGTCAGCGCGCTTACCACGCCGGCGATGGCGCGGGTGGACGCGGCGATCCGGCGTGAGTTGCACAGTGATGTGATCCTGATCCGCCAGATCGGGGAGCACATCATCGCCGCCGGCGGCAAGCGGATGCGGCCGCAGCTGGTGCTGCTGTGCGCGCAGGCCTGCGGCAGGCTGAGCGAGGATGCGATCCAGCTCGCGGTCGTGGTCGAGTTCATCCATACCGCCACGCTGCTCCACGATGACGTCGTCGACGGCTCCGATCTGCGCCGCGGTCGGGCCACGGCGAACGCGCTGTGGGGCAATGCGGCCAGCGTGCTGGTCGGCGATTTCCTCTATTCGCGCGCCTTCCAGTTGATGGTCGGAGTGGACCGGATGGCGGTAATGCGTATCCTCGCCGACACCACCAACCGCATCGCCGAAGGCGAGGTGCTGCAGCTGATGCAGCTCGGTGACCCCGAGACCTCCGAGGCGCGCTACCGCGATGTGATCGAACGCAAGACCGCAGTGCTGTTCGCGGCGGCCTGCCGGCTGGGTGCCTTGAGCGCC
>JBGTIE010000408.1:0-4880 GCA_041745855.1 Lysobacterales bacterium
GGCGTTGCGGTTGCCGCCTGAGCAGTTCCCCCCGGAGCCGTTGAAGGCATGGTTGCCACGGTACTGGTGGCCGATCTCGTGGGCGACGAAATCGACATCGAAGACGTCACCGATCGGCGAGGGCAGACCCGTCACGCCGCGCGCCTTGTTGGTGCTTGAGCAAACCGACCCAAGCGAAGCAATGCCGCCACCACCGGTGCTGACCACGTGGCCGATATCGAAGTTGGCGTTGCCGATGACGTTGTCCAGATTGGTCCGGTTTTCCGCCAGCATCGCGAAGCCGCTGTTGTTCGTGTACGGATCGGTGGCGCCATCGGTGTAGATGATCAAATCATTGTTCGGAATCAGCACCATCCGCACCGCAAGATCGCGCTCGTAGATGCCATTGACCCGGTTCATCGTGGTGTTGATCGCGGCCAGACCGTCAGCCACGGTGCCGCCGTGAAACTGGGTGTACTCGCCGGTGGCCGCCATCGCCAGACGATGGGTGCGCAGGGTCGCGCCGGAAGTGACCTTCGGCATCACACCGCGCTTGGAGAAGTCGGGCAGATCCTGCGGGATCTCGTCGCCGGTCAACAGACAGACCGGGCGCTCGCCTTGCAGTTGAGCGTCGCGCTTGTGATAGACCATCGCGAACTCGCGATCACCCGGCGCCAACGGGTCGATCAGCACCGTGCCACGCCAGGAGATGATCTGCGCGTGGAAGCCCTTGTGACTGCGATCCAGTCGCACGGTCGCCGACGGGTCGTCGATGCCCTGGCCAAGCCAGCTACGGATCTGCGGAAAGCGCGCCGCCAGCGCCGGTGCCATTATCGGCGATTCGACGATGCGGAAGGATTCGAAACGCCCATCGGGCATCGGCAGCTGCAAGATGGCGGTGCTGTCGGTGATACGCACGGCCGACTCGGCCGGTGCGGCGCGCAGCGTCTGATCAAGCACCTCCTTGTCGATGCGCAGACTGCGATAGGCCTGCGGCATCACCGCGCGCGGAGGGGTCTGCGACCCACGCACGGCGTCGTCCGCGGCGACATCAGTCCAGATCCCGTCGCTGGATTGATTGGCCTGAACACTGGGCGCCAGTGCGACGGCAAGGATCAAAACAACAGCACGCGCACGACGCACGCAGGCGGACACGCACATTGAGCATTCCCCTGATCTTGACCTCGCCGACTCTACGCTGTGCGAGTCAGGCAAATGCCCTGGAAAGGGGCAGGCGAAGCACAATTAACGCATTATTGACGGTCGGGTCGGTGCATCCAAAGCGGTGCAGAGCACCGCACTCCAAAGGCGCTGCGCGCCATGAACGGTGTTGCGCAACTTTGGACTGCGACGCTCCGCGCCGCTTTGGATGCTCTTCGGGACTGCGCCCGACTTGGACATGGCGCCGGGTTCTTCGTGATGTCGCTCACCGACGTCAAGCGCTTGCGCGTGTTGGCGATCTTGCTGTCCTTGAGCAGTCAGGCCTGGATACGATCTTTCTGCTGAGCCTCGGTCATGTCGGCCTTTGGGCAACAGGCGATTCCAGCGACTGGCGACCTCCTCGAGCCAAGAGCGGCAGCAAGCTGCCAAAGGCAGAGCGGTAGCAAGCTACCGCACTCCATATTTGCTCATCGCCGAGAAGATCCGGGCTAGTATAAGTGCCGATATATGTGGAGACGCACACATGGGTCAGATCACGATCTATCTCGACAACGAAAGCGAGGCTCGAATGAAGGCTGCCGCGAAAGCCGCAGGTGTGCCGATGAGCCGCTGGCTAAGTGAGTTGGTGCGAGAGAAGACTCGCACGGAATGGCCACTCGAGGTGCGCGAAGCCGCCGGCGCATGGACCGATTTCGCGGATGTGATGGGCCTGCGCGCAAACGAAGGAACAGACACTCCCAGAGAGCCGCTGTGACGTTCCTGCTCGACACCAAGACCCTGATCTACTTCTTCAAGGGCCAGGGACAGGTGGCCAGACGGCTGCTGGCTACGCCGCCGGGAGAGCTTGCGGTGAGCACGGTCAGTCTGTTCGAACTGGAAACAGGTCTGCGCAAATCCACCGATGCGACCAAACGACGCCAGCAAGTGGCAGCGTTCGTCGCTGCTTGTGAGGTCTGGGACTTCGACCATTCTGCGGCAATGGCCAGCGCCGAGATCCGCGCGGACCTGGAGGCTCAGGGCCTTCCGATTGGACCGTTGGACAACCTGATCGCAGGGATTGCCCGTGCCCGTGGAGCGACTCTCGTGACGCGCAACCTACGAGAGTTCGCGAGGGTGCAGGGTCTTGTGATCGTCGACTGGCACGGTTGAGCGGCTGCTTATCGCTGATCTTCGAATGCATCCAAAGCGGTGCAGAGCACCGCACTCCAAAGGCGCTGCGCGCCATGTATGGCGTTGCGCAACTTTGGACTGCGGTCGCTCACCGACTTGCCACGCTTGAGCCGCCAGGCCGAGACGCGTTGCCTTCTCCTGCTCGGTGCAGTCGGTCGTGTGGACCCGATCGTCATTCAGCCCTTGCCTTCGCTGCTCCCATCCTCGCGCAGCTTTGAAAGCATCCCGCTCATCCGCCGCCGGAAGGCGGTGGCGTCGAGGCGGTGATTCTCCAGGGCCGCGGGGTCAGCGTTGCCAGGCGGGGCGCTCGCTCCTGCAGGCTCTGGCGATGGTGCGGGCGTTGCTGGCGCAGTGGCCTGCGGCGCAACATTCACTGCACCACTAGCCTTGCGGCGCAGCTTGGCCATCAGCGCGGCCTCAGTGCGGGTCAGTGGTTCGAAGTCGTCGCTCACTGGGGTGGTGGCGCCGGGCTGGACTGGTCTTGTCGCAGATTGCGCTGGCGGGCCGCCGGTGTAGTCAGCGGGTTGTCTCGGGCTGAGGGGTGACTGTGGCGGTGTCGGCCCCTGGGCTGCCTGGTCTGGCACGGGCATCGCGGGCGGTGCTGCTGGACGGGACCAGTCGTCCATCGACAACGCCGAGGCTTCCGGGCTCGTATCATCAATGCCAAGCGCCGCGATCAGCGCCGCCGTGGGGTCGGGGATCACGCCGAGTACGTCATCCATCGAGGTGGGCTCGGGCGCCGGGGATTCGCTCGCGGCCGGCGCGGCTGGCGGCACGGGAAGCTCGAAGGATTCAGCTTCGATCGGTGCCGGCTTGGGCCTGGTCGGTGTCTCGACGGTGGGCGTCGCGGGCAGCTCTTCGATTTCGCGCCGGGCGGTGAACTCCTCGGTGAACAGCGTGTCATCCTCGCGGACCAGGAAGCGGACCAGCTTGTCCAGCAACTCGTCATCCAGATGCACCCAGGGCACCTGACGCTGGCTGGTACCCAGCCAGCTGGCGTTGGTGAACGCCATCCGCAGCACCGGATCATCCACGGAAATCGCGGTTTCGAGGCTGGCGCGAATCAGACCACGGGCCTGAAAGCTGGCAACGACTATCTCATCGCCTGCCCGGTTGCGGGCTTCTTCACTGACGCCGGAGAGCTGATGGGTGCGGAAGGCAGCGATCAGCGCCCTGCACTTTGCGCCCGAATCCACCCTGACGACGGGGGATTTTGCGGGATCGACTCGCCAGGTCCATGAGAGCTTCAGCACCCATTCCCGACGGCGACGCTCGTGCTCCAGCCGATAGTCCCACAGCGGCTGCACGGTCACATCGCCGTAGCCGGCGACGGTCATGCAGTTGCGGATTGCCGGCTTGAGGCTGATCAGCGTCTTGGCGGTTTCTTCCAGGTGCTGCACCAGCCTGCCCATCCGCGGTTCGACCTGATCGCGGTAGGTACGTTCGCGTGTGTCGCGCTCGCGGGCGGCTGCCTCCGCCGCCTGGCGTTGTGCTTCATCTTCCTGCTTGAGGCGATCGAGAATTGACACGTGCGGCGGGAGACTTCCGGGGATCGAGCCCAATCATAGCGGTCATGGGTACACGGCGTCGCAGAAAAACACGGAAGACGACGGCTGTTCGCTTTTGTTGCCGTCAGCGAGATGGGTAGCGAACAGCGCACCTCGCTGGCCACCTTGTGTTACTTGCCCGTGGCACACGGACGGAGTTGAGGTCGACGCAGACCATCGGCTTCGAGCGCATCCAAAGCGGTGTCGCCTGCAGGGCTGGAACTGGAAGACAAATCGCCGGCGTTGGCAGTATCTTGGGCCAATGCGGCGACATCCCTGCCCGAGCGTGACCGAAAAGGGGTCTCGCGCTAACCTCTGCGCCCCCAATGCTTGCGGTCAACGATGGACGGGCGCAAACGAGTGCTGCACTTCGTCACCGGCGGCTTCTCCGGTGGTGCGACCCAGGTAGCGATCGCGGTGGTCAATGCCGCAGTAGCCTCCGCGGCGACCGAGCCATTGCTGGTTCTGCGCAGCAAGCGCCACACGCCGATCGACAGGATCGAGATGCTGCGCGCGGCGGGCACACCCCTGACCGTGGTGCCGGGCTGGTCGCGCCTGGCCACGATCGTCGCGCTGGTGCGCCTTTGCCGTCGTCTGCGACCCGATGTGTTGGTGGCCTATGGGTTCAGCGAGCATCTGTGGGGGCGTCTGGCCGGCCTCATCGCTGGTGTGCCCTGTCTGGTCCAGGTCGAACAGAACACCAAGGAACGCTACAACGCCCTGCATCTGGTCCTGTCGCGTTGGCTCGCGCGACGCAGCGCCGCCATCGTAGGCTGCTCCGAGGGCGTGCGTGTAGCGCTGCAGGCGCAGGGCCTGCGCTCCGAGCAACTCCTTACCATCCCCAACGGGATCCAGACGGCGGCCTTCGCGGTGGCCGACGCACGACCCTGGCATGAGCGTGAATCCGGGATCGTCATGGTTGCCCGCTTTTCCCGCCAGAAGGACCACGCCACCTTGCTGCGCGCAGTTGCCCTGCTGGCCGAGCGCGGGCTGCATCCGCGCGTGCTCCTGGCGGGCGGTGGC
>JBGTIE010000409.1:0-2235 GCA_041745855.1 Lysobacterales bacterium
GACATCTTGATCGCCGCGGCGAGTGACTCGATCGCCGCATCCTGGCCAAAAACGACCATCTTCAGGTTGCGATCGAGGTTGCGCAGCACTTCCTTGTCCGACACCGACACCTGCTTGGCCGGGATCCGCGCCATCTTGGCGACGATGTATTCGACCTCGGCGGCGTCGATCAACTGCTTGCGGTCTGATTCGGACAGCAGCCGCTGGCGCGCGCCGGCCTCGTCGATGACATCGATAGCCTTGTCCGGCAGGAAACGGTCGTGGATGTGCTTGACGCTCAATTCCACCGCCGCCTTCAGCGATTCGGGCGTGTACTCCACCCCGTGGTGCTCCTCGAAGCGGCTCTTCAGTCCACGCAGGATGTCGATGGTCTCGCCCACGCTGGGCTCGGGCACGTCGATCTTCTGGAATCGACGGGTCAGCGCGCGGTCCTTCTCGAACACGCCGCGGAATTCCTGAAAGGTGGTCGAACCGATGCAGCGCAACTCGCCCGAGCCAAGCACCGGCTTGATCAAATTGGAGGCATCCATGACTCCGCCCGAGGCTGAACCGGCACCGATGATGGTGTGGATCTCGTCGATGAACAGAATCGCGCGGGGCTGCTTCTTGAGCTCGGCCATGACCTGCTTGAGGCGCTTTTCGAAGTCGCCGCGATATTTGGTGCCAGCGACCAGCGCGCCCAGATCGAGCGCATAGATGGTCGCATCCAGCAGCACGTCCGGGACTTCGCCCTCAACAATGCGCTTGGCCAGCCCTTCGGCCAGCGCGGTCTTGCCGACGCCCGCCTCACCGACATAGAGCGGGTTGTTCTTGCGCCGTCGGCAGAGAATCTGGATAGTTCGTTCGATCTCGTCGGCACGGCCGATCAGTGGGTCGATCTTGCCCTGCCGAGCCATCTCGTTGAGGTTGCTGGCGTAGCTCTCCAGCGCACTCTTGCGGTCGCCCCCCTCGCCTTCGGATTCGCCCTGCTCGGCCTCCGGGGCACTTTCGGAGGCGCCCTTGGTGATGCCATGGGAAATGAAATTGACCACATCCAGCCGGGTGACCCCATTCTGCTGCAGCAGGAAAGCGGCGTGCGAGTCCTTCTCGGCGAAGATCGCCACCAGCACATTGGCGCCTGAGACCTCCTTGCGGCCCGACGACTGAACGTGATAGAGGGCGCGCTGCAATACACGCTGGAAGCCCAGCGTCGGCTGGGTGTCGCGCTCGTCGCCATCGGGCAGCACCGGCACGGTATCTCCGATGACCTTGGCCAGTTCGCCACCCAATCGGGCCACATCGGTGCCGCAGGCCTTCAGAACCTGAATCGCCGACGGATTGTCCAGCAGTGCCTTCAGCAGATGCTCGACAGTGGTGAACTCGTGCCGTCGGGCGCGCGCCTCGTTGAGGCACTGACTGATGCTGAGTTCCAGATCCTTACTGAACATGTGCGTGGAACCTCCCTGACGAGTACGCGCAATCCAAACGAGCCGGGGCAGATCGCACCTGTATAACTGGAGATGCTGCTGGCGCGATCGAATTCAAGCTTCCTCCATAGCACACATCAGCGGGTGCTGGTGCGCACGGGCGAAGGTATTGACCTGAGTCACCTTGGTTTCTGCGATATCGCGCGTGAAGACGCCGCAGATGCCCTTGCCGCGGGTGTGCACGTGCAACATGATGCGGGTGGCCGCTTCCCGGTTCATGCCGAAGAAGGTCTCCAGCACTACGACGACGAATTCCATCGGCGTGTAGTCGTCGTTGAGCAACACCACCTTGAACAGGCGCGGCTCCTCGACCTCGGGGCGAGCGGTCGCGACGGCAACGTCGAGATCCCGACCCGGCAACTCTGGCGGTTCCTTCTGGCTCATACGCTTTCGTCAGCAACACCTGAGTAACCATCGATGGCTCCAGTATAGCCAAGGGAGTGTCCGGGGGTTGTCATTGCGGCAGTGAGCGCCAAAGCGAGGCCCTCGGATCGGGAGGGCCCAGGGCACAGGGCACAGGGCCCAGAAGAGCGAGGGCCCAAGGCTCAGGCCCCAGCAGGTTTCGACTGGCCGGCGCGTACTCGCCTTGGCTCAGCTCTGAACTGGGCCCTGGGCCCTGTGCCCTGGGCCGGGTGCGAGTCAAACTGATGTGGTCAGGCGGACTTCGATATCAACAGCGAAGAGCAGCTTACGCGGACGCGGAGGCCGCAAAGAGAGCAAGAGCACCGCGCCATGCCCGGGCAAGGATGAAACCTCGACGTTCGCCCGC
>JBGTIE010000410.1:0-4666 GCA_041745855.1 Lysobacterales bacterium
CGGCAAGCCGCGCAAAGTGCAGGCGCCTGCGCCTGCGCCGGGAGCGCCGCAGCCGGCAGCACCGGTGTACGAGCCCATCGACGGACCACCCACAGTGCCTTTTGACGTCGATCGCATTCCCGAGCCGGTGCCAAGGGTGGAACCGCGCAGCCGCTATGGCAACCACACTCCGTACGTGGTGCTGGGCCGCCGCTACACGGTCATGGACAGCGCGCACGGCTATGTGGAGCGCGGCGTGGCCTCGTGGTACGGGACCAAATTTCATGGTCGCTTAACGTCCAGTCGCGAGCCATACGATATGTTCGCTTTCACAGCTGCACACAAGAGCCTGCCGCTGCCGAGTTATGCCCGCGTCACCCACCTGGGCAATGGCCGCAGCGTGGTAGTGCGGATCAATGATCGTGGCCCCTTCGTCGGCGACCGGATCATCGACCTGTCCTATGCGGCAGCGGTCAAGCTGGGAGTCCACGTCACCGGCACCGCGCCGGTGGAAGTGCGCGTGCTGAACCCGGAAGGGGCCGCCGAGCTTGGCGGCAGGAACTATCTGCAAGTCGGTGCCTTCAGTGAGCGTGGCAATGCAAAGGCGCTCGCCGGTCGGTTGCGGCAGGCTGGCATGGGACCGGTAAAGCTGGTTCGCAGCCGCAGTCAGGGGCGCCGGATATACCGCGTGCGGCTGGGGCCGTATGCGCAGGAAAATGAGCTGCTCGCGGCCGATCAGGGCTTGCGGGCGATCGGAATCACGCCGGTGCGGATCCACAGATCGCGCTGAGCCCAAAGGACTATTCACTGCACATGCGATTTCTTACTCTGCTGTTGTTCTGCTTCGCCTCGACCGTCCAGGCCCAGACGCCCGCCGTGCCGAGCCCGGCCGTGCCGAGCCCGGCCGTGCCCACACCGACGGCCGCGCTGCCGCCGCCGCCCACCTTCGAGGTCGCCAGTACGATCTTGATGGACTACACCACCGGCCAGATCCTGGCCGGTCAGGAGTCTGATGCGCGGGTGGAGCCGGCCAGCATCACCAAGGTCATGGCGGCCTATACCTTCTTCCGCGAGATCGAGGCCGGCCGGCTCAAGCTCGATGAACAGGTGCGGATCAGCGAGAACGCCTGGCAGCGCGGTCTGGGCGGCTCACGGATGTTCGTCAAGGCCGGCTCCACGGTATCGGTCGAGGAGTTGTTGCTGGGCCTGATGGTGCAATCGGGCAACGACGCGGCGGTCGCGCTGGCCGAGCACGTGGCGGGCAGCGAAGAGGCCTTCGTGGCGATGATGAACAACGAGGCCCAGCGGCTTGGTCTGAAAGGCAGCAATTTCAGCAACGCGCCAGGCCTGCCGGGCCCGGATCACTATTCCACCGCGCGCGATATCGCCGAACTGGCGCGCGCGATGATCCGGGATTTTCCGCAGTATTACGCCTGGTATTCGATCCGTGAGTACACCTACAACGGCATTCGCCAGTACAACCGCAACGCCCTGCTCGGGCGCGACGAAACCGCCGACGGCGTCAAGACCGGACACACCAGTGCGGCCGGTTACTGCCTGCTCAGTTCGGCCAAGCGCGGCGAGGCGCGGCTGATCGCGGTGGTGATGGGCTCCAAAAGTGAGGAAACCCGCACCCAGCAGAGCCAGGCGCTGCTGAACTACGGCTTCCGCTTCTTCGAAACCCATCGCCTGTACCCGGCCGAGCAGGCGCTGAGCACGCTGCGGCTGTGGAAGAGCGAGGGCGAGCAGGCCGAGGTCGGGCTGGCCGAACCACTTGATCTGGTCGTGCCGCGCTCCAGCTACGAACGCCTGGATGCGACGATGGACCTGCCCAGGTATCTGATCGCGCCGCTGACCAAGGGTCAGGTCATCGGCCAGTTGAAGGTGCGGCTGGACGGCGAATTGCTGGCCGAACGACCGCTGATCCTGCTCGCCGATGCCCCCGAGAGCGGCTGGTTTTCGCGCGTCTACGACGGCTTCTGGCTATGGTTCGAGGACGACGCCTGATGGCCGAACTGGACGACGACAAGGGCTTCGATTTTCCCTGCGAGATTCCGCTGATCGGATTCGGTCCGGCCGGCCCGGAGTTCGCCGAGGCCGTCCAGTCCGCTTTGACCAAAGCCGGCGGCCAGCGCACCGCCTCGGCCATCACCACCCGCGCCTCCTCAGCCGGTCGCTGGCAGTCGATCACGGTGCCGGTTTGGGTAAACGATCGGGCAGAACTGGAGCGGTTGTATCTTGCCCTCGCGGAGGTGCCGGGGATAAAGGGACGGCTGTGATTTGCACATTTGCACTTCAGTCAGGGAAAGGGCCGTTTTAGGTTTTAGGTGTTGCTCTTGCCCTACCCTAAAACGTAAAACCTAAAACGCTTTTTCTCCGGTTGCTCCCATGCCCCTCATCATCCAACCCCTCGGCCGCCGCCCCTACATCCCGATCTGGGAAGCGATGAGCGCCTACACCGACACCCGAAATGGCGGCAGTCCGGATCGGCTCTGGCTGGTCGAACACGATCCGGTGTTCACCCAGGGGCAGGCGGGCAAGGCCGAGCATGTGCTGGGGGCGGGTGATATTCCGGTGGTGCAGGTCGATCGGGGTGGGCAGGTGACTTACCACGGTCCGGGGCAGCTTGTGGTCTATCCGCTGCTCGACCTGCGGCGGTTGAAGATCGGCGTGCGCGAACTGGTCGATGCGCTGGAAGGGGCGGTCATCGATACGCTGGCCGGCTGGGCCATCACCGGCGAGCGCCGACCGGGCGCGCCCGGGGTCTATGTCACCGGCCGCAAGATCATGGCACTGGGTTTGCGCGTGCGCCGCGGCTGCAGTTTCCACGGCCTGGCCTTCAACGTGGCGATGGACCTGTCGCCCTACGCCCGCATCAATCCCTGTGGTTTCGCCGGGCTGCAGCTAACCCAGACCAGCGAGCTGGGCGGTCCGACGTCGATTGACGAAGTGGCTGCCGCGCTGGTGCCGAGACTGGCGAAGCGGTTGGGCTATGCGGAGTGGACGACCAGTTCCAGTAGCCAATGGGAAGAGCCGTTTTAGCTTTTACGTGAGAGCAAGCGCAAGGTCGCACTGCCGCAGCTCTTCTGGGCCCTGTGCCCTGGGCCCTGTGCCCTGAAGATATGCGGTTCGCTTCCCTCACCGACATCCTACGTGCACAGCCGCAGCTCTTCTGGGCCCTATGCCCTGGGCCCTGGGCCCTGCTCTTCTGACCCTCAGCCCTCAGCCCTGAACCATAGCCTGCTACCCTTACGGCGCACCTCTCAGCTTCGATGCAGACGCCGCGTCAATGCATGAACATGCCGACATCTTCTTGACCAGCCTGGCGGCGGTGCTGTGCGTGGCGGCAGTGACCACGTTGCTGTTCCAGCGATTGCGATTGCCGATCGTGCTGGGCTATCTGCTCGCCGGGGCGATCATCGGACCGCACCTGGGCCTGCTGACAATCGCTGACGAAGACACGGTCAAGACGCTGTCCGAACTCGGCGTGATCCTGCTGATGTACTTCCTCGGGCTGGAGTTCAGCCTGGGCAAGCTGGCCAAGGTAGGCGCGCGCGGGATCCTGATTGCGGTGCTGGAGGTGGGTTTCCTGCTCTGGTTGGGCACCGCCATCGCCGGGGCCTTCGGCTTCAGCCCGATCGAGAGCTTCTTCATCGGCGGCATCGTCGCGATCGGCAGTACCACGATCATCGCCAAGGTGTTCGAGGAGCAGCGGATCGGGGGCGAGCTGCGCACATTGGTATTTGCGATCCTGATCGTCGAGGACCTGCTGGCGGTGCTGCTGCTGGCGCTGTACACGACGATCGGCCGGGGCGAGGAAATGACCGCCTGGGCGCTGGCCAGGGAAGGCCTGCGGCTGGTCGGCTTCCTCGCCGGCCTGATCATCGTCGGGCTGCTGGTGGTGCCGCGGCTGATGGCGGCGGTGGTACGCGTCAATCGGCCCGAAACCACGCTGATCACCAGTGTCGGTATCTGTTTTGCGGCGGCGCTGGCGGCCCAGTATTTCGGCTACTCGGTGGCGCTGGGCGCCTTCCTGGCTGGCTCGTTGGTGGCCGAGTCGGGCGAGGAGAAGCGGGTCGAGGCGCTGGTCAGGCCGGTGCGCGATGTGTTTGCAGCGGTGTTTTTCGTCGCCGTCGGCATGACTATCGATCCGCTGGTCCTGGTCCGCTACTGGGAGGTCGTGCTGACGCTGACCGTGGTGGTGATGCTGGGCAAACCGGTGGCGGTGGCGATCGGTGCCTTTGCCACCGGGGTGGCCGTGCGCACCTCGGTCCGGGCCGGCATGACGCTGTCACAGATCGGCGAGTTCTCGTTCATCATCGCCGGCCTCGGCGTGGCGCTGGGCAGTCTGGACGCGAAGGTCTATTCGATCGCAGTCAGCGTGTCGGCCGTGACCACCTTCACCACGCCCTGGATGGTGCGCTTCGCCAACCCGGTTGCGGCGTGGGTAGATGCGCGCCTGCCGCGACCACTGCAAACCTTCGCCGCGCTGTGGGGGAGCTGGATCGAGCAACTGGGCAAGAGTCGCACCGCGGTCGGTCCGGCCCCGCGCCGCGGCATACGCAAGCTCGGCCTGCTGTTGTTGTTCGACTGCCTGTTGCTGTGCGCGGTGGTCATTGGCGCGACCCTGGGCGGGGAGGAGATCGGCGCCTGGCTGGAGGCGCGCACGCCGCTGGCGGCCGAGGCG
>JBGTIE010000411.1:0-7993 GCA_041745855.1 Lysobacterales bacterium
CAGGCGGCGCTGGATCCAGTCCGGCGATGCCAGACCCGGCCGTAGACCCTCGATCAAGCGACCGCAGTAGCGCGGGCAGGCATCGGCGGCACTCAGGTGGATCGGCACCTGCCGCTCAAGAGTGGCGGCCTGATTGGCAACCGCCGGCTGCTGCACCGGTACGCCGTACAGCGCGCCTGTCTCGCGCGCCAGCCCGGCGATGCTCAGGCAGTCGCCGCGATTGGGCGTGATCGCAAGCTCGACGATGTGATCCGGGTAGCCGAGATATTCATCCAGCGACTGGCCCGGCGTGGCATCCTCAGGCAGCGCCAGCAGGCCATCGTGGTCGTCTGACAGACCCAGCTCCCGGCCGGAACACAGCATGCCGAATGAGGCCACGCCGCGCAGTTCGGCCTGACCGATGACCTGACCGTTCGGCAACCGGCTACCGACCCGGATCAGCGGTGCGCGCAGGCCGGCACGCGCGTTCGGCGCTCCGCATACGATCTGCAAGCGCTGCCCGCTGCCGTCGTCGACGCTGCAGACGCGCAGCCGGTCGGCAGCGGGGTGCGGCTCACAGCTCTCGATTCGGGCCACGACCAGTTCTTCCAGACCAGCCCCCTGGATCTGGTGCGACTCGACCTCCAGACCAGCCATCGTCAGCCGATGCAAAAGCCCCGCCTCATCGTCGGGGACGGCCACCCACTCGCGCAACCAGGACAGGGGAAAACGCATCAACTGACTCCTTCAAGCGCGCGATCGACCGGTGTAGTCAGCGATCCGCACCGCAGCGCCGGCAATTACTTGAACTGGCCCAGAAAGCGCCAGTCGTTCTCGAAAAAGGCGCGCAAATCACTGACGCCATAGCGCAACATCGCGAATCGCTCCACGCCCAGCCCGA
This sequence comes from Lysobacterales bacterium, assembly GCA_041745855.1. GTDB lineage: Bacteria > Pseudomonadota > Gammaproteobacteria > Xanthomonadales > SZUA-5 > JAWLAT01. Next base: position 881 of record JBGTIE010000411.1, read on the forward strand.
AGGCGAAGCCGGTGTAGCGCTCCGGATCGATGCCGCAGTTGCGCAGCACATTCGGATGCACCATGCCGCAGCCCAGCACCTCCAGCCAGCGCTCACCCCAGCGGATGTCGACCTCGGCCGAGGGCTCGGTGAAGGGGAAGAAGGATGGCCGGAAGCGCATCTCGAAATCACGCTCGAAGAACGCGGTGACAAACTGGCTCAAGGTCCCCTTCAGATCGGCGAAACTGATGTCCTCGGCAACGACGAAACCCTCGACCTGATGGAACATCGGCGAGTGGGTCTGGTCCGAATCGCTGCGATAGACCTTGCCCGCGGCGACCACCCGCAACGGCGGCTTGTGCTGCGCCATCGCGCGGATCTGCACCGGCGAGGTGTGGGTACGCAACAGCCGGCCGTCCGGGAAGTAGAAGGTATCGTGCATCGCCCGCGCCGGGTGATGCTCGGGAAAATTGAGTGCCTCGAAATTGTGCCAGTCGTCCTCGATTTCGGGACCGTCGGCCGCCACATAGCCGAGCTGGCCAAAGATCGACACGATCCGTTCCAGGGTCCGGCTGATCGGATGGCGCATACCGACGCCCTCGCCGCGCCCAGGCAGCGTGATGTCGATCCGCTCGCCCTGCAGACGCGCTTCGAGCTGGGCCGCATCGAGCACCGCGCGCCGGGCTGCGATCGCCTCGTGCAGTGCCTGCTTGTCCAGATTGATGCGCTCGCCGCTCGCCTTGCGCTCGGCCGGGTCAAGTTTACCCAGTTGCTTGAGCTGCTCGGTCAATCGCCCGTGCTTGCCCAGCCAACTGACCCGCAACTGCTCCAGCTCATCGATCTGCGGGGCGGCCGCGATCGCCGCCAGTGCCGCGCTGAATTCTGCTCTGTCGCTGCTCATGGCCAGACTAAACCCCTTGATGTGGAGCCCACCGACTGGAAACACCATCCGACCGGGCACGTTCGCCACGGAGACCTCGAGTTCCGGTCCCGATCGACCCTCAAAATGGTCTGGTCACACGAAAGACCCGGCCGTAGCCGGGTCTTGCGTAGATCGGCCTCGACAAACGACTACGCCGCGACGAGCTGCGCCTTGGCGCGCTCGGCGATCTGCCGGAACGCGTCCATGTCGTGCACCGCGATATCGGCCAGCACCTTGCGATCGACCGCGACCTCGGCCTTCTTCAGACCATTCATCAGGCGACTGTAGGACAGGCCACACATCCGCGCCGCGGCGTTGATGCGCACGATCCACAGCGCGCGATAGTCGCGCTTCTTGCGCTTGCGGCCGATATAGGCGTATTGCGCCGCTTTCGTGACCGCTTGCTTGGCAACGCGGAAGACCTTGCGGCGGGCATTGTAATAGCCCTTCGCACGGGACAGCACTTTCTTGTGACGACGACGGGCGGTTACGCCCCGCTTAACACGAGCCATGGTTCATTCTCCCTATCAAGCGTACGGCAGCATGCGGGACACGCTGCGTTGATCAACCTTTGCCACCTCATTGGGGGCGCGCAAACGACGCTTACGCTTGGTCGATTTCTTGGTCAGGATATGGCTCTTGAAGGCGTGGCCGCACTTGAAGCGACCCGAGCCGGTCTTGCGGAAGCGTTTGGCCGCTCCCCGATTACTCTTGATTTTAGGCATGACGGATTCCTTACCATCGATTGAGCCGAGTCAGTGACCGCTAGCGGGCTTTCCATCCATACTGACAGCGGTGATTCTCCGACCCGTCCGGGCCGGTTCCTGCACTCCGATCAACGCTTTTTGGGCGCGATCATCATGTTCATTACGCGACCTTCCATGCGTGGTCGCTGTTCTATCGTGGCCAGTTCGGCCATGTCCTGTTCGAGTCGTTGCAGCATGAGCAGCCCGAGTTCCTGATGGGCCATCTCACGACCACGGAAACGCAGATTGACCTTGACCCGGTCGCCGTCCTCGATGAAGCGGACGATCGCTCGCAGCTTGACCTGGTAGTCCGCTTCCTCGGTCCCGGGCCGAAATTTCATTTCCTTGACCTGGGTCTGCTTGGTCTTCTTCTTGGCCGCATTCGCTTTTTTCTGCAGATCAAAGCGGTACTTGCCAAAATCCATGATCCGGCACACCGGCGGCTCGGCATTGGGCTGGATCTCGACCAGATCCATGCCAGCTTCGCCAGCCAGTCGCAGTGCATCCTCGCGCGACAGGATTCCTACCTGTTCCCCGTCGGCCCCGATGACGCGGACCTGCGGAACCCTGATGTCTTCATTGCGGCGAGTCTGACGGTCGTTCGATGAGATGGGCGTATCCTCCAATTAGTGATGGCGGCCGGTCCCCCGGCTACCCGATCAACGCAGCGCTGCGACCTCGGCGTGGAGCTTCTCGACCAGCGCCGAGAGCGCCATCACGCCCAGATCTTCCCCAGTCCGACTGCGCACGGCCACGCTGCCCGAATCCCTTTCGCGGTCTCCCACGACCAGCAGGTAAGGCACTCGCTGCATGCTGTGTTCGCGGATTTTATAGCCGACCTTTTCATTCCTCAAGTCGGCTTCGGCCCGAAAACCCTGATTTTGCAGCGTTTTAGCCGTTTCCGCGGCGTATTCGGCCTGCGCATCGGTGATATTGCTCACCACCAGTTGCAGCGGCGCCAGCCAGAGCGGAAAGCTGCCCGCGTGATGTTCGATCAGAATACCGATGAAACGCTCGAGCGAACCGACGATCGCCCGATGCAGCATGACCGGATGGTGGCGGGCGTTGTCCTCGCCGACGTACTCGGCGCCGAGGCGCTGGGCCATCATGAAATCAACCTGCATCGTACCGCATTGCCAGGACCGGCCGATCGAGTCGCGCATGTGATATTCGATCTTCGGTCCGTAGAAGGCACCCTCGCCCGGGAGCTCGGTCCATTCCACCCCGCAGCTGTGCAAGGCGGCGCGCAGGGCGGCTTCGGCCCGATCCCAAACCTCGTCGTCACCGATGCGCTTTTCCGGCCGCAGCGCCAGCTTGATCGCGATGTTCTCGAAGCCGAAATCGGCGTAGACCCGCAGCGCCTGGCGATGGAAGGCGACCACTTCGGCCTCCACCTGCGCCGGCGTGCAGAACACATGGCCATCGTCCTGGGTGAAGGCGCGCACCCGCATCAGGCCGTGCAATGCGCCCGAAGGCTCGTTGCGGTGACAGGAACCGAATTCACCGTAGCGCAGCGGCAGATCACGATAACTGTGCAGCCCCGAGTTGAAGATCTGCACGTGACCGGGACAGTTCATCGGCTTCAGGGCGTACTCGCGATGCTCCGAGGCGGTGAAGAACATGTTCTCCTTGTAGTTGTCCCAGTGACCAGACTGCTGCCAAAGGCTGACGTCCAGGATCGACGGGCAACGCACTTCCTGATAGCCGCCTTCACGATAGATCCGGCGCATGTACTGCTCGACCTGCTGCCACAGCTGCCAGCCCTTCGGATGCCAGAACACCATCCCCGGCGCCATGTCCTGCATGTGGAACAGATGCTGCTGCTTGCCCAGCCGTCGGTGGTCGCGCTTCTCGGCCTCTTCCAACTGGTGCAGATAGCCGTCCAGATCCTTCTGGTTCAGCCAGGCGGTGCCGTAGACCCGCTGCAGCATCTCGTTGCGCGAATCGCCACGCCAATAGGCGCCGGCGACCTTGAGCAGCTTGAAGGCCTTGAGCTTGCCGGTGTCCGGCACGTGTGGGCCGCGGCACAGATCGATGAACTCGCCCTGCGCGTACAGGCTCAGATCCTCGTCGGCCGGAATGCTGGCGATGATCTCGGCCTTGTAGACCTCACCCTTGTCCTTGAAGAACTGCACCGCCTCATCGCGACTCATGACCGATCGCGCGACGGGGAGCTTGTCGGCCGCCAGCCTGTGCATCTCCTCCTCGATCGCGCTCAGGTCGTCCGGCGTGAACGGCCGTTCAAAAGCAAAGTCGTAATAGAAACCGTTTTCGATCACTGGCCCGATCGTCACCTGCGCCTTCGGAAACAACCGCTGGGTCGCCTGGGCGAGCAGATGGGCGGTCGAATGGCGCAGCACTTCGAGCGCGTCGGCGTGTTTTTCGGTGACGATTTCAAGCCCTATATCGCGATCGATCGTATGACTCAGATCGACCAGCCGGCCGTCGACCTTGCCCGCCAGCGCAGCCTTGGCCAGGCCCGGACCGATATCGGCCGCGACTTCACCGACCGTCAGCGGTTGCTCGAAGTGACGGGAGGAGCCGTCAGGAAGTTGGACGTTGATCATCTGGAAAATCCTGCATCATGCATTTTCAAAAGGAGGGGACTGGTGGCCGACAGGCGGTGTCTTCGCAGGCATAAAAAAAGGCGCCGGGCGCCTTGCGCTTCGGCCCGCTGGAAGATTTAAAACCCGCTAGTCCGCATGTCCCACACTCCTGCCGCAATGATGGCGATGATCCGCGTCGTCTCTTCGTGGTGGGCGCGACAGGGATCGAACCTGTGACCCCTACCATGTCAAGGTAGTGCTCTACCGCTGAGCTACGCGCCCGAAGAGCCCGGCAATATAGCGGGAGCGGCTGCCCAATACAATACGCCACCTTGCGAAGATCGCGGCCGCGCCCGCGTTTAGTCGGGAGTTGGGAGTCGGGAGTACGCATCGTGGAGAGGTTCGCTGTTGCTGTTGTTGGCGGCGGATCATCCCCTGCGGCTGACCTTGAGTTCCCCCCTGGCGCTGTTGCTTCTGCCGTTGCTCCCGACTCCCGACTCCCGACCCCCGCAGAAACGCCAGGAGTCGCTCCACCGGACGCCCCCCGAAATCCGAATGCGCTTGGACCAAAGTCTCCTTGCATTGCCCAAACCACCCGCTACGCTCGTGGTCTTTGCAAGCCAGAGACACATGCCCCACGAACGCGGCTACTGGCGCCAGCTCACTCCGGCTCTGATCAGCTGCTGGCAAGCCGGTTACGGGCTGGTCGCACTCAAGCGCGACCTGATCGCCGGGCTGACGGTGGCGATCATCGCCCTGCCGTTGGCGATGGCACTGGCGATCGCTTCGGGTGCCACGCCGGAGAAGGGGCTGCACACAGCGATCATCGCCGGCTTTCTGATCTCCGCTTTCGGCGGCAGCCGCTTCCAGATCGGCGGCCCGACCGGCGCCTTCATTCCGGTCGTCTTCCTGGTCATCCAGCAGCATGGTTACGACGGCCTGCTGCTGGCCACGCTGATGGCCGGCGTGATTTTGATCGCCGCCGCCCTGCTCCGGGTCGGCGCGCTGATGCGATACATGCCGCAGCCGGTGATCACCGGCTTCACTGCGGGCATCGCGGTAATCATCTTCAGCAGTCAGCTGAAAGACTTGTTCGGTCTGACCACGCCGCCGCTGGAAGCCGAGTTCCTGCCGCGCGTGCAACAACTGGCCCAGGCCGCGCCCAGCTGGCACGGCGGGACGATTGCGCTGGCATTGACGGCCCTGGCGATCATTATCGCCCTGCGCCGCTGGGCACCACGCTGGCCGGGCTTCCTGATCGCCGTGCTGGTCACAGCGGTGCTCAACAATCTATTGCCGCTGGCGGCTGAAACACTGGGCCAGCGCTTCGGGCCGATGCAGTTCACGCTGCCCGAGTTCGCCCTGCCCCCGGTCAGCCTGGCGCGGTTGGTCGAGCTGTTGCCGGCGGCCCTGACCATCGCCTTCCTGGCCGGCATCGAATCGTTGCTGTCCGCGGTCGTGGCCGACGGCATGAGCGGCGGCCGACATCGCTCCAATGCCGAACTGATGGCCCAGGGCATCGCCAACTCGGCCAGCGCGCTGTGTGGCGGATTGCCTGCCACCGGTGCGATCGCGCGCACCGCCACCAATGTCCGTGCCGGCGGCGCCACGCCGATGGCCGGCATCTTCCACGCACTGTTCATCTTGCTGGCGATGGGCGCGCTGGGCTCGATGCTCAGCTTTATTCCGCTGGTCTCATTGGCCGCGGTGTTGGTGATCGTGGCCTGGAACATGAGCGAACACGAGCGCTTCCGGCATTTGCTGAAAGCGCCGCGCGGCGACCGGCTGGTGTTGCTGCTCAGCTTCGGCCTGACCGTGCTGGTGGACCTGACCGTTGCGATCCAGGTCGGTCTGGTGGTCGCGGCCTTCCTGTTCATGCACAGGATGGCCGAGTCGGTCGAAGTGGATCGGCATGGCGCCGAGGAAGAGGAGGGCTCGCTCGGCCCCGCCCCGGGCCAGGGTCAGCGTCACTCGCTGCCCGAAGGTGTCGAAGCCTTCCAGATCCAGGGCCCGCTGTTTTTCGGTGCTGCCAGCCGCATCGACGACGTCCCGCGCCAGTTCGCCCGCGCGCCGCGGGTCTTTATCCTGCGGATGGGCCAGGTGCCGATGATCGACGCCTCCGGCGCCCATGCCCTAGGCGGCTTCCTCGCGCATTGGGAGCGCGCAGGCACGCTGGTCATCATCTCCGGCTTGCGTCCAAAGCTGCGCCGGATGCTGGCCCAGCTGGGAATCGCAGAGAGCCCGGGGCGGCTGCATTTTTCTGCGGATTTCGAAGCGGCGCTGAGCGAGGCGCGGGCGTTGCTGGCGTTGCCGTTAGACGAACCGACGGCCGATGGGAACGGAAGCGAGTCAACGTGATGCAGGCGAGGCTCGCACTGCCAGAGTCGGGAGTCGGGAGTCGGGAGTCGGGAGTGCGCTCGGCTAGAGGTTCGCTCTTGCGGTTGTCGTCGTTGCCGCAAAGCCTGCTCTTGGGGTTCAAGGCCGTCGCAACTGTCTGGATACCGCGTTCGGCTCAGGCTTTAGCTTAGCCTTTGCACTTACTCCCGACTCCCGACTCCCAACTCCCGACTCAAACCACACACCCCATTGCTGCACCGGTTTTCCTCGCTCCCGATGAGCCGCGTCCTCAGCCCCGCAACGGATTGCGCGTCTTCAACGTCGGAAAACGGCTGAAATCACGGTCGGCCGTCCACAGTTCGGAGACACCATGGCTCAGGCAGATCGCCGCGATCTTGGCGTCATGGATCAATGCCCCGGTCGGCTGGGCCGTCGTCACCAGGGTGCGCAACTGCGCCAGATAGGCAGGGCCCTCGGCCAGCAACTGGCAACTCGGCGCCCGCGTCCAGGATTCGATCGCCGCCAGCGCGAGCTCCGGCTCGCTGGGAGTGAACGGCAGCCCGGTCTGGGTCACGACGCGGTA
>JBGTIE010000412.1:0-1911 GCA_041745855.1 Lysobacterales bacterium
TTGCTCGCCGGCACGATCACCCGGCGGCCGACCTGACTGGCCTGCAGGACCGCAGGCAGCAGGCCATTGACAGCCCGCAGCGCGCCGGTCAGCCCCAACTCGCCGTAGAACTCGTGCCGTTCCAGACATTCGATCGGGATCTGGCCAGACACCGCCAGGATGCCCAGCGCGATCGGCAGATCGAAGCGGCCACCGCCCTTGGGCAGATCGGCCGGGGCCAAGTTGACGGTCAGCTTGCCGAAGGGGAAGTCCAGATTGGACGAAATCAGCGCCGCCCGCACCCGGTCACGGCTCTCGCGCACCTCGGCCTCAGGCAGACCGACGATCGAGAAGCCCGGCAGGTTGGCGGTCGTCAGATGCACCTCCACGCTGACCTCGGGCGCATACACGCCGACGGCAGCGCGGGTATGGATGACGGCGATCTGGCTCATCGGTCTTTTCCGTGGTTTTGGTCACAAGTTCGCCTGCGCGGCCAGTCGCCGAGCCGGCCGGGCCTGTCGTCGGCCCGAATGGGTCGACGGAGGACAATCATGGCGGGATCCGGCGTCGGGCCGGATCGGAAGGCGGTAGTGCGATCCAGCTAGCCGGTTTCGCCCTCGAACTCGGCCAGCCGCGATTCCAGCCGTTCGAGCTTGTCGCGAGTCCGCCGCAAGATCTCGCGCTGGACCTCGAACTCCTCCCGCGTCACCAGATCAAGGTGCTGCAAACCGCCCTGCAGCACGCTGCGGAAGTTCTGGGTCAGATCTTCGCGCGCGTCCTTCAGGTCGGCCGGCAACAGGCTGGCCAGCCGGCGCGCCAGGTCATCAAGCTTGAGCATGTCGATCACGCGAACCTCCTTGTGGGTGCCGATTAGCAAGGTCTCGAACGCAGGGCTGAGGGCTGAGGGCTGAGGGATCAGCAAAAGCCGGCAGCCCTCAGCCTTGCGTTCAAAGAGAATTCTAGCCCGCCCGCCGTGCGCCGTCTGTCAGCCTTTGGCGTCAGTTGGCAGCAGATTATTCCTACACGGTCGCGGCCTCAGCTCCATTCGCCACGGGAACTTCCGGCGACATTCTCAGATGCAAGTTGGTGAGCCACGAGCGAATGGAGCAAAAAGAGCAGGGAACCACAAAGGACACGAAGGACACAAAGGAAAGCTTTGGGCATAGACGCATCTCCATGCAGAGCTGCACTCTCTGAGCGTGCGAGCTGGGTTGCGCCAGTCAACGACCAGCATCTTCTGCTCTGCTCTCCTTCGTGTCCTTTGTGGTCAATTCGCTCCTGAGCGTCAACGCCGAACTGGCGCCAGGGAGCTCACCTCGGGGTCGGGGTCGGTATCGGAATCGATCCTTGCCCGGCGTATCCGACGGCTTACTCGTGAACCTTGTACCCAGCCGTCCCGTCGTTTTCAGCATCGCCAGTCGAGTGCGGCGGTACAACCTGACGACGTTGTTGACGACTGCCCGGTACACGGCCAGTCGTTGGTGGCCAAACCCCATGCCGATCCCGATCCCTATCCCGATCCCGATCCCGATCCCGATTCCGATTCCGATTCCGACCCCGACCCCGACTCGCCGCTTCGCATCGATGCACCAGCTTGACTCGCACCCCGGCGCGCCATTGCGCTGCAACATTCGGCGCCCCTGTGCTACCGTCCGCGGTCCCACGATGGACCTATCCTGGCGCGCCATGGCGATCGACGACGCTGCCCTAGACAAGCTCGCATTTCTCGCCCGGCTGGAGCTGCCGGAAGCGACCCGGGAGACCGTGCGTGTCGACCTGGAACGCATGCTCAGCTTCGTCGATTCCCTGCAGCAGGCGGACGTCGACGGCATCGAGCCGATGGCCCATCCGGCCGCCAGCCAGTCGGTGTTGCGCGCCGATCAGGCCGACGCGAACGACCGCAGCGAGGCGCTGCTGGCCCTTGCGCCAGCG
>JBGTIE010000413.1:0-2809 GCA_041745855.1 Lysobacterales bacterium
AGGATCAGGTACTGGCGGCCAATGCACTCGACCTGCAGGAAGCCGACGGGCTCAGCCCGGCCTTGCGTGACCGGCTGCTGCTCGACTCTGAGCGACTGGCCGCGATGGCCGCCGACCTCAGGCGAGTAGCCAAGCTGCCGGATCTCATCGGTGAGCAGATCGAATCGAGGGTGCTGGACAACGGCCTGCGCCTGAGCCGGCGACGGGTGCCGGTCGGTACGCTGGGCGTCATCTACGAGGCGCGGCCGAACGTCACCACCGACATCGCCGCGCTGGCCCTGAAGACTGGCAACGCGCTGGTCCTCCGCGGCGGACGCGAAACGCGCCATTCCAACGCCGCCCTGCTCGATTGCGTCCGCGCCGGCTTGCGCGCGGCCGAGCTTCCCGAGGCCGCGGTGCAGGCGCTGCCGGCCGCCGACCGGTCCGAAGTCGATGCCTTGCTGCGGCAGGATCGCTACATCGACCTGCTCATTCCGCGCGGCGGCCAGGCGCTACAGGATCACTGCCGCGAGCATGCCCGGATGGCGGTGGTCTATGGCGGCATCGGTATCTGCCACCTGTACTGGGCGCCCAGCGCCGATGCCGAAAAGTCGCTGGCGGTGGTCGAGAACGCCAAGGTACAGCGCCCCAGCGTCTGCAACGCGCTCGATACGTTGCTGGTGCACCAGACCGTCGCGGCCGAAGTACTGCCGGCGGTAGTCGACCGCCTCGCGCCGCTGGGCGTGCAGTTTGTCGCTGATGACCGGGCGCTGGCCTGTCTGGCCGGGCGACCCGCCGATCTGGTGCGCCCGGCCGGGCCGGAAGATTTCGATCGGGAATGGCTGGCGCTGGTGCTGGGCCTGAAGGTCATCGACGATCTGGACCAGGCAATCGACCACATCGCCCGCCACGGGACGGCCCATTCCGACGGAATCCTCAGCGACGATCCCGATGAGGCCGCGCGCTTCCTCAATGAAGTCGATTCCGCCGCGGTCTACTGGAATGCCAGCACCCGTTTCACCGACGGCAGCGCCTTTGGCCTCGGCGCCGAAGTCGCCGTCTCCACCCAACGCCTGCACGCCCGCGGCCCGATGGCGCTGGAAGCGCTGACGACCTACAAGTGGGTGGGGGAAGGGGAGTATCTGGTGCGGCGGTGATCCTGAAGAGCGAGGTCCCAGGGCTAGCAAGGGCCCAGGGCTCAGGGCCCAGGGCCCAGAAGAGCAAGAGCGAAGGGCGAAGTGGGGCCGTAAAGGACCCCATCGCCTCGTCATTGCGAGACCCCTTTTCCGGCCCGGAAATGCACACGGGCCATCAAACCTTGTCAGCGCGAGGGCGCCTAAGCGACCGCGGCGATCCAGTTGCGTTTCGCTGTTGCTATACCGCCCTGAAAGGGCAGCACACGTTAGCCTGGGGCAACGCCCCAGGAAAACCGGACCACGAAAACCAGAGCCCTGAAGGGGCCACCCATGGTCGGCTGCTGAAACGTTGGCGCGGTTCAAGGCACGTTGTCAACGCAGTCGTGTCGGCTTGCCACACGTGCGGATATAGTGCGCCCCTTCAGGGCTCGGGATTTGTGCGCTGCCTACCTGGGGCGTTGCCCCAGGCTAACTTGTGCTGCCCCGCTGGGGCGAAAAGCACAGCGTGGCGAGCTTCGTATAATCAGCAACTTACCTCATGGGTTCATGAAGAGGCCCGCGCCGCGCCGTCTGCATTCGAAGACGTGGCCCAGCACGGCGCGGGCCGCGGCAATCCAGTCGCTCTTCAAGAACGACAAACGCTGGATTGCCGCAGTCGCTTGGGCTCCTTCGCAATGACGAAGTGCGGGATAGCCCCGCCTGGCCGCCCTTGCTCTTCACTGGAACTGGAACTGGCCACTGGAACTGCTTCATGGATTGCCGCAGTCGCTTGGGCTCGTTCGCAATGACGAAGTCCTCGACGGACGCCTCCGGACTGAGGATCCATCGGTCCCCTCAGCCCAGTGATGCGGTTCGCTGTGCTCACCGACATCCTACGCGTCACGCGGCGGCTCTTCTGATCCCTCAGCCCTCAGCCCTCAGCCCTGGGCAGCGGCAGCGCCCGCAACCGCTTCCACCACCCACCCTCACCGAGCGCATCCAGCGCCAGCTTGAACCAGCGCACCACCGCGTTGGCCAGCCACAAGGACCAGAGCAGGATCGCGGCCTTGTAGACCCACAGCGGTACGCTGAAGGCCCACGCCGCCGGCAGTGGTCCGGTGCTGTGATCGGCGAACCAGATCAGGTCGCGCGCGCTCGAGCCGTTGCCTTCGACACGCATCGCCGGCTGGCCAAGCAGGCCGGCCCAGACGCTGCCGATCAGCACCAACAGCACCACCAGGGTCATGCCGACCAGCAGCAACTGGAGCAGATCGAAGGGCCATTTGCTCAGGGCTGCGCCGTCACGACGACGCCAGTCGAGCAGCAGCAGCCAGCCGCCGACCAGCAGCACCGCCCACCAGGCGACGGTCGCAAGTCCAATACCCAGGATCAGCGCTTCGCGCGTGCCGATCGGGCTGCGGCCGCTGCGTCCCAGCACGACCGCCAACAACACGACCAGCGCCAGCACCGACCAGAAGCGCACCGCCGGTCCGATCGCCGGACCGCTGGTCCACAGCAGCCAGCGATCCGCGGGCAGGTTCAACGCCATGCCGATATTGGCCGCCGGCAGGCCCAGATCGATTGCCGGAAAGTCCGCCAGCAACACCCGTTCTGCCGGTTCGCGCAGGGTCAGATTCAGCGCCTGCGAGCCGGGGGTCACCGGAATCTGCAGCCGACCGCCGTCCGGCCGCAGCGACAACGTGCGGCCGTCGATG
>JBGTIE010000414.1:0-11602 GCA_041745855.1 Lysobacterales bacterium
GTGGCTGTAGCCGGACATCGCAGCGGTCAGGATGATCGCCGCCAGCGAGGTGGCCACCGCCACATGCAGCGCCGCCTCGACCGGCACGCCCTGCCGCGGCAACCACCACAGCAGCACCGGCACCATCACCAGCCCACCGCCGATGCCCAGCAGCCCGGCCAGCAATCCGGACAACAGGCCCAGCGGCAGTAGCAACAGCAGCTCGAGCGTCATTGGCGGTACCGCGCCGGGCGCCTCAGGTTCATTCGATTGGCCCAATGGCCCGCGCTGCCAGCAACCGCTCCACATAGCGCGCGATCAAGTCCACCTCCAGATTGACCGTGCCGCCGACACCGCTGCGGTGAAAGGCGGTAACCTCGATCGTGTGCGGAATCAGCGCCACCGCGAACCCTGCCTCGTCGACATCGGTAACGGTCAGACTGACCCCGTCGACGCAGATCGAGCCCTTTACCGCGATGTAGCGCAGCAGCCCCGCGGGCGCATCGAACCACCAACGCTGGCTCGCGCCCTCGGGCACGATCCGGCGCACCTGACCAACGCCATCAACGTGACCGGCGACCAGATGACCGCCCAGCCGGTCACCCGCGCGCAGCGAGCGCTCCAGATTCAGCGGCGCGCCGACCGCCTTGGCGCCCAGGCTGCTGCGCTGCAGCGTCTCGGCCGACAGCACTGCGGCGAAGGCGTCATCGCCGAACTGCACCGCGGTCAGGCAGACCCCCGACACCGCGATGCTCTCACCCACCCGCGCGTCGGCCATGTCCAAATCGCCAGTCGCGATCCACCAGCGCAGCCCGCCGGCATGCTCCTCACTGCGATCCAGGCGACCGACCGCCTCGATGAGTCCGGTAAACATCCGCTTTCCCTCCGACCAGCCACACAGCGCATAGTGTCGCCGGAATCATCGCCGCAAAGGCGCCGGCCGCCTCGCGCATTGTCGATCGGGGCATCAATCGGAGCGTGCGGGCGCGAGGAACCGGCCTACCTTGCTCGCGATCCTGTGTAATCCCGCCATTCAAAGCCAGTGCGACCGTTGCTCGCGATCGAGGGGTGCGAGGCAGACTGATGTTGCGTGGTCGTTTGCGACGGAGATCGGTTATCTGACCATCCTACTCGTACTCGTACTCGTACTCGTACTCGAAAGCAGCGTGATGGCTTCGAGTACGAGTACGAGTACCGCGATGCTGAGTACGAGTACGAGTACCGCGATGCTGAGTACGAGTACGACCCCGCTGCTCAGATTGCTCCAAACCAGCGAGGAAACATCAGTTTGCCTCGCACCCCTGATCGAGCGCCGCCTCACCCTTTGATCCGCCTCTGCTATCCTCCGCGGTCGCCGCGCGCGCTCGGCCCGGGGGGCTGGCGACGCAATCTTTTTCACGATCGCGCCCACATACTTTGCGTTGACGTAATCGCCTGCAAACGATGAAGCACACGATCAGTCTTGCCGTCATGCTCGCAGTCCTCTGGTGGCTGCTGTCCGGCTTTGCCAAGCCGCTGCTGCTGTCCTTTGGCGTGATCAGTGTGGCCTTCACGCTGTGGCTGTCGCACCGGATGGACGTGATCGATCGTGAAAGCCACCCGATCCACATGTCGGCGGCATTGGTCCGTTTCTGGTTCAAGCTGACCGTCGAAATCATCAAGTCCAATGTGCAGGTGGTCGTCGCAGTGCTGTCGCCGCGCAAGGACGCTATCCAGCCGCACTTCCTGCAGATCCAGCTGCATCAGACCAGTGCGCTGGGCAAGGTCATCCTGGCCAACTCCCTCACCCTCACGCCGGGCACGGTCAGCGTCGATCTGGACGGCGACCAGTTGCTGGTCCACGCCCTCACCCGCGCCGCCGGCCAGGGTGTGCGCGATGGCCATCTCGATACGCTGGTGCCGGCGGATGTGGAGGAGGTGCGGCAATGATGCTGACCGCCGCCGGCATCGCGATCCTGGTCTCCATGGGCATGGCGATCGCGCGCACTCTGATGGGCCCGACCGTGTATGACCGGATCCTCGCGGTCAACAGTTTCGGAACCAAGACCGTGCTGCTGATCGCCCTGCTCGGCGCCGTGGCCGACCGCGGCGATTACCTCGATGTGGCGATGCTCTATGCGCTGATCAACTTCATCGCCACGGTGGCTCTGATGAAGTACTGCGAGCGCGGTGCGCTGCGGCTGGAAGACAAGGATCCCTACGCATGAGCTGGCAGGAGTGGATCGCCGCGGTGCTGCTGGCCGGCGGTTCGGGCCTGCTGGTGGTGGCCGGCATCGGCCTGCTGCGACTCCCCCATTTCTATTCCCGCCTGCACGCGGCCGGCGTCATCGACACGCTGGCGGCCGGCCTGTTTCTGGGCGGGCTGGCGATCCTGTTCGGGCCGAATTTGGGATCCGCCAAGCTCGGCCTGATCTTCCTGTTCCTGCTGTTCACCAGCCCGACCGCCACCCACGCGCTGGCCCGCTCAGCCTGGGTCAGCGGCCTGCGGGAACCGGAGATCGAAGAGGAGACGCCGTCATCGCCGAGCTGATCGACATCCTGCTGCTGGCCTTCATGCTGGTCACCGCCTTGTACGTTGCGCTCAGTCGCGACCTGCTGGCAGTGGTGATGGTGTTCGGGATCTACAGCCTGCTGTCGGCCGGCATGTTCATGGTCATGGGCGCCCCCGATGTGGCCTTCACCGAAGCCGCCGTCGGCGCCGGGGTGTCGACCATCCTGTTGATCATCGTGCTGAGCTTCATCGGCCGTTTCGAAAAGCCGCAGCCGCGCCAGTGGGTGCCGCTGGGCACGGTGCTGGTCACCGGCATCACGCTGGTCTACGGCACCTTCGATCTGCCGCCGGTGGGCAATCCCGACAATCCGGCCCAGCAGCATGTGGCGCCGCACTACCTGACCGAGTCAGCGCGCGAGATCGACATTCCGAATGTAGTGACCGCCGTGCTCGCCAGCTATCGCGGCTTCGATACGCTGGGCGAGGTTCTGGTGGTGTTCACCGCCGGGCTGGGCGTGTGGCTGCTGATCGGTGGACCGCGGCGCGAGGGCAAGCGCTGATGGAAAACCAACTGATCCTGCGCGTCGTCTGCAAATTCCTGATTCCGGTCATCGTGCTGTTTGCGTTGTATGTGCAGTTCCATGGCGAATACGGTCCCGGTGGCGGCTTCCAGGCCGGCGTGATCCTGGCCTCGGCGCTGATCGTGCACATGCTGGTGTTCGGCATCGAGGAAACCCGCCGCATCGCGCCGGTCCCGGTGCTGCGATGGCTGGCTGCGCTGGGCGCACTGCTCTACGGCGGCGCCGGGGTGGCGAGCCTGCTGCTGGGCGCCAATTACCTCGATTACGACGTGTTCGGCAGCAATCCGATCGCCGGTCAGCACATCGGCATCATCATCATCGAACTGGGCGTCGGCATCACGGTGGCCGCGACGATGGTCCTGCTGTGCTTCCTGTTCGTCGCGCGGGTGCGCCGGCAATGAGCCTGTTCGACCTGTACAACTACTGGATCGTGATCGCGCTGATGATGATCGGGCTGTACACGATGATCTCGCGCGGCAACCTGATCAAGAAGATCGTCGGCTTGAACATCTTCCAGACCTCGGTGTTCCTGCTCTACATCAGCTTGGGCTTCGTCCGCGGCGGCGCCGCGCCGATCCTGACCGAAGGTGTCGAGCAGTACTCCAATCCGCTGCCGCACGTGCTGATCCTGACCGCCATCGTCGTCGGCGTCGCCACCACCGCGCTGGGCCTTGCCCTGGTCGTGCGGATCAAGGAAGCCTACGGGACGGTGGAAGAGGATGAGCTTGGTCGGATGGATGAGGACTTCTAGTGGCTATCTTCGGGGCGAGTTTATTGCGGGTGCTCCGGATGAGGGCCCATGACACGAGGGCCCAAAAGAGCAGGGCCCAGGGCTCAGGGCCCAGGGCCCAGAACAGCAGGGCCCAGGGCTCAGGGCCCAGGGCCCAGGTAGAGCTCGCAAGTACTCCGCTTGGCGATTCCAGCTCTGGTCCGAGGTCTAGTGCCGCTAATGTGCCGCAAAGCCCCGAGCTTCCTCGGTCCAGCCCTTCTGGGCCCTGGGCCCTTTGCCCTGGGCCCTGCTCTCCTGGGCCCTGGGCCCTGAGCCCTGGGCCCTATGGCTCCCACCGGCAGCAAGAACGTCATGCCGGCCGTTGGTCCATGTCCGGAGCGCCGTCCCCATGAACGGCGCTCATTGGCAAATCCTCATCGTCGTCATTCCGCTGCTGGCGGCGCCGCTGGCGACGTTGATGCGTGGGCGGATCGCGCCGTGGGCGCTGGCGACGGGCGTGAGTTGGGCGGTGCTGGCACTGGCCTTGGTGTTGCTGTTCCGGGTTCAGGCGGAAGGCACGCTGAGCTATGCGATAGGTGGCTGGGCGGCGCCGATCGGAATCGAGTACCGGCTGGATCTGGCCAATGCGTTGGTCCAGTTGCTGATCGCGCTGGTTGCCGCGGTGGTGCTGCCTTTCGCCCGCCTGAGCGCCGGTCAGGAGATCGACAACGACCGCCAGCCGGGCTTCTACGCAGCGCTGCTGCTGCTGATGGCCGGTCTGCTCGGCATCACCGCCACCGGCGATGCCTTCAATGTCTTTGTGTTCCTGGAAATCTCCTCGCTGGCGACCTATACGCTGATCGCGCTGGGACGTGACCGCCGCGCACTGACCAGTGCCTTCCGCTACCTGATCATGGGCACGATAGGGGCGACTTTTTTCCTGATTGGTGTCGGCCTGCTCTACGCGCTGACCGGCACGCTGAACATGAATGACCTGGCCGAGCGCCTGCCGGCGGTCGCCGATACTCGCACCATGCACACCGCGGTCGCCTTCCTGGTCGTCGGCATGTGCCTGAAGCTGGCGCTGTTTCCGCTCCATCTGTGGCTGCCGAACGCCTACACCTACGCTCCATCCGTCGTCACCGCGCTGGTCGCGGCAACCTCGACCAAGGTCGCGGTGTATGTGCTGATCCGCTTCCTCTACACGGTCTTCGGGGTCGAATTCTCTTTCCATACCCTGCCCATGGGCGGGGTCCTTATCGGGCTGGCAGTGCTCGGCATGCTGGTCGCCTCGGCGGTCGCGATCAACCAACCCAACGCCAAGCGCCTGCTCGCCTATTCATCGGTCGCCCAGGTCGGCTACATGGTGCTCGGACTCGGCCTGGCCTCGACTCTGGGCCTGACCGCCGCATTGCTGCACATGTTCAACCATGCCCTGATGAAGGGCGCGCTGTTTCTCGCCCTGGGTTGCATCGCCTACCGCGTCGGCAGTACCAATGTGGAGAAGCTACGCGGTCTGGGCCGGGCCATGCCGTGGACGATGGCGGCCTTCGTCGCCGCCTCGCTGAGCCTGATCGGCGTGCCGCTGACGGTCGGTTTCATCAGCAAGTGGTATCTGGTGCTGGCCGCGCTCGAGCAGGGCCTGGGCTGGCTGGTGGCGGTGATCCTGCTCAGCTCGCTGCTGGCGGTGGTGTACGTTTGGCGGCTGGTCGAGATCGCCTATTTCCAACCGAGCGATTCACGCGACATCCACCGTGAGGCGCCGCTGGGTCTGCTCGTGCCGACCTGGATCCTGGTGCTGGCCAACTTCTGGTTCGGCATTGATACGCGGCTCACCGTCGATGTGGCTACGCAGGCCGCGCAGGCCTTGATGGGTGGCTCGCCATGAGCGCGCAAGGGTGGCTGCTGCTGACCTTGCTGGTGCCGCTGGTCGGTGGCGCCGGGATCGTCGCCTGCGGCCGCTGGCCGAATGTGCGCGAGAGCGTCACGCTGCTCACCGCGCTGACCCTGTTCGGCTGTGTGATCAACGTGTTGCTCGACCTGCTGGCTGGCACCACGCCGCAGCTGATCCTCGCCGAGCCGCTGCCCGGTCTGGCCCTGGCGCTGCAGGTCGAGCCGCTCGGCATCCTGTTCGCAATGATCGCCAGCGGACTGTGGATCGTCACCTCGGTTTATTCGATCGGCTACATGCGGGCCAGGCACGAGAAACATCAGACCCGCTTCTATCTGTGCTTCGCGATCGCCCTGTGCGGTGCGATGGGGGTGGCGCTGTCGGCCAATCTGCTGACCCTGTTCGTGTTCTACGAGGTGCTGACGCTGTCGACCTATCCGCTGGTCGCGCACGCCGGTGATCGCCGCGCGATGGTAGGGGCGCGCACCTATCTGGGCATCCTGCTCACTACTTCGATCGGCCTGCTGCTGCCGGCCATCATCTGGACCTGGAGCGTCGCCGGCACGCTCGATTTCACCCCCGGCGGGATACTGCAAGGGCACATCACACCGGCCGAAACGGCGATCCTGCTGAGCCTGTTCGTGCTCGGCGTGGGCAAGGCGGCGGTGATGCCGGTGCACCGCTGGCTGCCGGCGGCGATGGTCGCGCCGACGCCGGTGTCAGCCCTGCTGCACGCCGTGGCGGTGGTCAAGGCCGGCGTGTTCACGATCACCAAAATCGTGATCTACATCTTCGGCATCGACTTTCTCGCCAGCGTGCCGGCCGAGCAGCTGCTGATCTATCTGACCGGCTTCACCATCATCGCCGCCTCGATCGTCGCGCTCAAGCAGGACAATCTCAAGCGCCTGCTGGCCTACTCGACCATCGCGCAGTTGTCCTATGTGGTGCTCGCGGCGCTGGCGCTGGCGCCGTATGGCGGGATCGGCGCGGCGACCCATATCGTCGCCCACGCCTTCGGCAAGATCACGCTGTTTTTTGTGGCCGGCGCGATTTACGTGGCGGCCAGCAAGGCCCAGGTCAGCCAGCTCGATGGCATCGGCCGGCGCATGCCGTGGACGATGACCGCCTTTGCGATCGGTGCGCTGAGCATGATCGGGGTGCCCCCGACCGGCGGTTTCGTGTCCAAGTCGTACATGATTTCCGGCGCCTTCCAGAACGATCTGTACTTCGTGCTGGCCGTGCTGAGCCTGTCGACCGCGCTCAACGCGGCCTATTTCCTGCCCATCATCCATCGCGCCTTCTTCCGCGCCGAAACGCTGCCGCCAAAGGTCGATCACGGCGAGGCGCCATGGCCGATGGTCGCAGCCCTGGTCACCACCGCCACCCTGACCGTCGCGCTGTTCGCCTACAGCACCCCGGTGGTCTATCTGGAAAAGCTCATCTACAAGCTGCCATGAAGCCCGACGATCCCATCAATGAACCGCCGAACGATCAGTCGGCCAGCTGGCTGAGCCGCCCCGGCATGCGCCGCCGGCTCCGGATCGGCTTCGGCGTGCTGCTGGCGCTGAGCGTTCTGGCCCAGCTGCTGGTCCAACGCGAACCGCATTTCGGCATCGACGGCTGGTTCGGATTCCACGCCTTCGTTGGCTTCATCGTCGCCGTCGCAGTGTTGCTGTTGTCGCGTTTGCTCGGGCTGATCCTGAGCCGCCCGGACGATTACTACGAGCCCGCGCCGGCACCGGAGGAGCGCAAGGATGCTTGAGCTGGCCTTGCATCCTGCGTTCATCCTGTTCGTCGGCGCGGTGCTGATCGCGCTGACACGGCCAAGCCTGCGCCCTCTGCCCTTGCTGCTGACGCCGATCGTGGCGCTGTGGGCGATCTGGCGCCTGCCCGATGACATGCTGCTGTCCATTCGCTTCCTTGGTTACGACATCGAGTTGCTCCAGGTCAGCGCCGAGCGGCGCCTGTTCGCCACCGCTTTTGCGATCACGAGCTTCGTCGGCGGCTTGTACGGCATGCGTCAGGCCAGGAGCTACGAGTTGTCAGCCTGCTATGCCTATGCCGCCGGCGCGGTCGGGGTGAGTTTCGCCGGTGACCTGCTCGCGATGTACCTGTGCTGGGAAGCGATGGTCATCTTCTCGACCATCGTCATCTGGTGCGGCGGCACCGACGCGGCCCGCCGAGCCGGTCTGCGCTACGCGCTGATGCAGGTAATCGGCGGGGTGATCCTTAAGATCGGGATCGAGGCCGTCTCGGTCCAGACCGGCTCGTTCGATATCCGACCGCTGGACATGGGCACCGCGGCGGCCTGGATCGTGCTGGTCGGCGTGTTGATCAAGGCCGCCGCGCCACCGGTCAGTGCCTGGCTCGCCGACGCCTACCCTGAAGCCAGTCCCTTCGGCAGCGTGTTCCTGACCGCCCTGACCACCAAGACCGCGGTACTGGCGCTGATCCTGCTGTTCCCCGGCGCGCAGGTGCTGCTGTTGGTCGGCCTGAGCATGGTCCTCTACGGCATCATCTACGCGCTGCTCGAAAATGACATCCGCCGCATCCTGGCCTACGCGATCATCAATCAGGTCGGCTTCATGCTCTGCGCGGTCGGCATCGGCACCGAGCTGGCCCTGAACGGCGCAGCCGCGTTCGCCTTCGGCCACATCATTTCCCTGACGCTGCTGATGATGAGCGCCGGCGCGGTGCTGCAGCAGACCGGCATGCGCAAGGCCAGCGATCTGGGCGGGCTGTACCGCGCGATGCCGATGACCACGCTCTGCGCCATCATCGGCGCGCTGGCGATCTCCGCCTTCCCGCTCACTTCCGGCTACATCAGCCACGCGATGATCTACCAGGCCGCCGCCGAGCAGCAGCTGGCATGGGTCTGGTATCTGCTGCTGGCCGGAAGCGCCGGGGTGGTGCTGCTCGTCCTCAAGTTCGTGTGGCAGGTTTTCCTCCAGCCGCAAGCTTCCTTCCCGCCCGCTTCCGGCCAGCGCCCGGCCGATCCGCCGCGGAACATGCAGGCGGCGATGATCCTGTACGCGCTGGCCAGCATCGTGCTCGGCTGCTTCCCGTCGCTGCTGTACGGCGTGCTGCCCTACCCGACCACACACCAGGCCTACGCCGGCGCGAACCTGGTCGGTCAGCTGCAGCTGCTGTTGTTCGCCGTGCTGGCCTTCGTCGTGATGTTGCCGGCGATCAAGCGCAGCCAGACCATCACGCTGGACCTGGACTGGGTTTACCGGGTCGCGCTGATCTGGCTGGCACGAAAGCTCGCAGGGACTTGGCAAACCCTGCTCAAGCCGCTGAAATGGCTGTGGCGCCGTAAGCACATCCGGCTGCAGCGGATCGGCTCGCTGTTGCTACCCACCGGCGCCCTCGCCCGAACCTCGCCGACCGGCAGCATGACCCTGTGGGTTACCGTGATCCTGGTGCTGGTGGTAGTGCTTGCGCAATAGCCTCCACGCTGCGCGGGGGTGGCCGGCCCGGCACGCGAGATCGTCCGCCTGCAAGCGGGAAAAGTTCAGGCCACTTTCAGCATCTGCGCGGTGATCCACCCATACAGCCGCAGCCACGCCGACCGCAGCTCATCCGACAGTTCCACCTCGGCGCTACTCTGCAAGGCCAGCAACAGCGCCTCACCGACCAGCGCATAATCGCCGGGTCGCGTCCCGTAGTGGACGTGGCGTCGACCCAGGCGCTGCAGTTCTGCCACCAGCTCGACCAATCGCGGGTCATCCGGCGCGCTCTGACAGTGGCCGAGCACGTCGAGGATTGCCAGCAGGCTCTGACTGAACTTCTGCTGCTGGCTCGCCATGTCGGCCGGGAACTGCGCCCGCAGCGCCGGGTTGAGTCGGAACAGCTCGGTATAGAAGCGCTCGACCAGCTGCGCGTCGGGCCGCACAGCTGCCTCGATCAGGCGGATCAGCTCGGTCGAAGGGGCGGGAAGATCGATAATCATCGACATGGCGGGCTGGCTGAAGTCTAAGTCGGCAGACTAGCAAACGAGTAGCTGCGCCGAAACCGGACAACGGCACTCTTGTCAGTAGCGCCGGCTGCACTCCAAACTTGCAGCCGGCCCGCGCGGCCCCGGGGACGGGAGCTACCAAGGATCAGTCATGCCAGAGGAATCACTGACGGAGTTGATCGCCGCGGCCGGCGGCGGTGATCAAGCAGCGCGATCACGCGTGTTCGAGCTTGCCTACCAGGAGCTCAAGCGGATCGCGCGTGGCACGCTGCGTCGGTCCGGTGCCTCGGCCCCGCTCAATCCGACCACGCTGGTCCACGAGGCCTACCTGAAGATCGCCCGCGGCGATCTGGCTGGACTCCATGACAGCGTTCACTTCTACAGCCTGTTCGCCCGTGCGATGCGTCAGGTGGTGGTTGATCTGGGTCGACAGTTGCTCAGCGTTCGTCATGGCGGTGGTCTGCAGCGCACTGATCTGAGCGAGAACCAGGTTGGCGCCGATCATTCTCTCGGCGAGCTGATGCAGATTGACAGCGCACTGGACGCGCTGGCCGCGGCCGACGCCGAGCTGGCCGAACTGGTCGAATGGCATTTCTTCGGCGGGCTGAGCTTCGTCGAGATCGCCCACATCCGAGGCGTCAACGAACGCACTGTCCGACGCCACTGGGATCTGGCCCGCAGCTATTTGCTCGACGCCTTGCCGGAAGGCGCGTGCTAATGGCAAGGCTGTAGCCATGGCGGCGGCGCTGTCGGCATCGCAGTGGAAGGCGTTGCGGCCGGTGCTGGACGCAGCGCTGGATCTGGAGGATACAGCCCGCGACGCCTATATCGAGAATCTGCGTCAACGTGATCCGGCCCAGGTCGAACCGCTGTTGCGGATGCTCTTGCGGCAACACCATAGCGCGCTGTTGGACCAGCCGGCGGCGGCGCTGGCCGCGGACGAATTGTTGACCGCAACGCACGAAGTCGATTGCACGGTCGAGCAGCCGCCGCGCGCCGATCGTCATCTGGGCCAACGCGTCGGCGCTTTCGAACTGGTACAACTGCTCGGTGCCGGCGGCATGGGCCGGGTCTATCTGGCCGAACGGGTCCAAGGCGGTTTTCGCCAACGCGTAGCGATCAAGCTGATCGGCGGTGTGCACCCGGGACTGCGCCAGCGCTTCGCGCAGGAGCGCCAGATCCTGGCCGACCTGAACCACCCGGGCATCGCCCGTTTGATCGACGGCGGCGAGACTGACGACGGCTTTCCCTATCTGGCGATGGAGTACATCGACGGTGTGTCGCCGCAGCAGTGGCTGGAAGCTCGGCGAAGCGACGGCCAGGGCGCGCTGGAGCTATTCATCCAGATTGCCGACGCGCTGGCCTATGCCCATCGACGCGGCGTGCTTCATCGCGACATCAAGCCGGCCAATGTGCTGGTGGATGAAAGCGGTCGGGCCAAGCTGCTCGACTTCGGTATCGCACGGGTCATCGAAGGCGGCGGGTCGAGCGGGCTGACCGGCGCCGGTTT
This sequence comes from Lysobacterales bacterium, assembly GCA_041745855.1. Taxonomy (GTDB): domain Bacteria; phylum Pseudomonadota; class Gammaproteobacteria; order Xanthomonadales; family SZUA-5; genus JAWLAT01. The sequence goes on from JBGTIE010000414.1 coordinate 11,120, forward strand.
GGGTCCGATGACCCCCGACTATGCCGCGCCGGAACAGTTCCGTGGCGGCAGGCTGGGGCCGGCCACCGACCTGTACCAGTACGGCGTGCTGCTGTTCCGTCTCCTCAGCGGGCGATGGCCATACGACGCCAACCCGCGCGACCCGTTGGCCTTCGCTCGTGCGGTGGATTCAGAAGCTCGGCTGTCACTGCGACAGGCGCTGCGCACGGAGGAATCGGCGCCAGCGGAGTGGCTGGTAGGCAAACGCCTGACCCGGATGGACGCGCTGGTCAGTCAGTTGCTGGAGCGCCGGGCGGATCGGCGGCCGGCCGATTTCGAAACTGTGGCCACGACGCTGCGGGCGATGCAGGACACGACCCTGCAGCCTGTGTATGCACCGCGACGACGCCCTGACTGGCGCTGGACGGCCCTCGCCCTGGCCGTGTTTGCCACCGCGGGAGTGTATTCGTTGGGTCGTGCGTGGTGGCCGTTCGAGCCAGCCCC
>JBGTIE010000415.1:0-5507 GCA_041745855.1 Lysobacterales bacterium
GCCGGTCACCGGCGGGCCGAGCTCCACACTGGTGGGCTGGACGGGGCGGTTGGCACTGCCGCCGCAACCGGCCAGCAACAAGGCGAGCAATCCAAGCAGGCAGAGCAAGGGCGCCTGGTTCGTGATTCTGCTGGGCCCTGAGCCCTGGGCCCTGGGCCCTTTGGCTACAAGGAACTTTGGGAACATCCGTCTGACTCGCACTCCGGATGAGCACGGAATGTCTGCGCTGACCGCTCGGCGGGTTACCATCGCGCCCCCTTTGGTGTTTTTGAGCGGAGTTTTCATGCAAGTTGCCAAGGATAGCGTCGTTCGCTTCCACTATCGCCTGTATCTGGAAGACAGTCAGGAGGCGTTTCAGGATTCCTTCAATGGTGAGCCGATGGCGGCGCTTATGGGCGCCGGCAACATCATTCCCGGCGTCGAGGAGGCTCTGCTGGGACAGGAAGCCGGTGCGGAACTGGATGTGGTGGTGCCGCCCGAGAAGGCTTACGGCGAGCGCAATCCCGAGTTGCTGGCGCGGTTGCCGAAGAAGCACTTCGCCCAGGCCGGCAAACTGCGCCCCGGCATGGTCACGACCCTGCAGACCCGCGATGGTCCGCGTCAGGTCATCGTCCTGAAGGTTGGCATGACCGTAGTCGATCGATGCCAACCCGCTGCTGGCCGGTAGCACGCTGCGTTTCGAGCTCAAGGTAGTCGATGTGCGCGAGGCGACTGCAGAAGAGCGTCGGCACGGACACGCCCATGGTCCGGGTGGCCACGAGCACGCCGATGCAGCCGGATCGGCAGCGCCTGATGCAGCGGCTGACGCGGAGAGCAAGGCAGCCGACTGACACACAGGGCTGAGGGCTGGGGGCCAGAAAAGCCCGCAGCTTCAAGGCCGCCAGTGTTTGATGCACGAACAAGCTTACCGATGGCGGCGCCTCTTGAAATTCCGGCGGCCGTCCCCACCCGCTGAGCAGCCGGCAGGTCCAGGTCACGCAATCCGGTTCGACGTCCGTCACTGGCGTCGGATCGCTGCATACCGCGGCCTGCCGTTTGCCCATCAACGACTCTCTCGAGGAGTGCAATGATCAAGATCGAGCACCTGACCAAGTCCTACGGCGACCTGGTGGCGGTGAAGGATGTCAGCTTCACCGTGCAACCGGGCGAAGTGCTCGGCTTTCTCGGCCCCAATGGCGCCGGCAAGTCGACCACGATGCGCATGATCGCCGGATTCCTGTCGCCCACCTCCGGCACGATCAGTGTCTGCGGCCACGATGTGGAGAGCGACCCGTTGGCGGCGCGCCGGATCATCGGCTATCTGCCCGAGGGCGCACCGGCCTATGCCGAGATGACCACGATCGCCTTCCTGCGCTTCATTGGCGAGCTGCGCGGCATGGATCCGACGGTGCTGGAGCAGCGGCTGCGCACGGTGGTCTCCCAGCTCGGTCTGGACCGGGTGCTGGAACAGCCGATCGAGACCTTGTCCAAGGGCTTCAAGCGCCGTGTCGGTTTGGCCCAGGCAATCCTGCACGACCCGCAGGTGCTGATCCTGGACGAGCCCACCGACGGCCTGGACCCGAACCAGAAGCACGAGGTGCGGGCGCTGATCCAGGGCATGTCCAAGGACAAGATCATCATCATCTCGACCCACATCCTGGAAGAGGTGCACGCCGTCTGCAGCCGCGCGATCATCATCAGCAACGGTCAGGTGCTGGCCGACGCGACGCCCGATGCGCTGGAGGCACGCTCGCGCTATCACCTGGCGGTGAGCCTGGTCAGTCCCGAAGCCGACGCGATTGCGGTAGCGCTGCGTGGATTGGTCGAGGTTTCCGAGGTCGAAGTTGACGGCAACCAGCTGACTGCCTTCCCGAAGGCCGGCAAGGCCCTGTTTGCGCCGGTGAGCGCGTTGCTGGCGGAGAAGTCCTGGCCAGTGGAGGAACTGCAGCTTGAACGCGGTCGCCTGGATGAGGTGTTCCGCAGCATCACCCAGCAAGGAGGCCGCTCGTGAGCATCGTCAAGACCCTCGTCAAGCGCGAGCTGGCGGGCTATTTCGCCACGCCCGTCGCCTATGTCTTCATCGTCATCTTCCTGATCCTGGCCGGTACCTTCACGTTTCAGCTGGGTGGTTTCTTTGAACGCGGTCAGGCCGATCTGAAGCCCTTTTTCGACTTTCATCCCTGGCTCTACCTGTTCCTGATCCCTGCGGTCGCGATGCGGATGTGGGCCGAGGAGCGCAACTCGGGCAGCATCGAGCTGTTGCTGACCCTGCCGGTGACGCTGTGGCAGGCCGTGGTCAGCAAGTTTCTCGCCGCCTGGCTGTTTGTTGGCGTGGCGCTGGCGCTGACATTTCCGATCTGGATCACGGTCAACTATCTGGGCGATCCGGACAACGGCGTGATCATCGCCGGCTATCTGGGCAGCTGGCTGATGGCCGGCGGCTTTCTTGCCATCGGCAGTTGCGTGTCGGCGGCGACGCGCTCGCAGGTGATCGCATTCATCATCACGATTGTGGTCTGTTTCGTGATGCTGCTGGCCGGCCATCGGGTGGTGCTGGACTTCGTCTCGCCGTGGCTGCCGCAGTTCCTCGTCGACGCGGTCGCTTCGATCAGCTTCATCACCCACTTCGACTCCATCAGCAAGGGCGTGATCGACCTGCGCGATCTGCTGTTCTTCAGCTTGCTCATCGGGATCTTCCTCTACGCCACCACGGTGGTGATCGAGATGAAGAAGGCCGACTAAGGAAGGAGCTCCCAATGAATCCCATGACGAATCGCATGACCCGCAAGCTGTCCAGCGGCGCCACTCTGGTGCTGTTGGTGGTCCTGTTCGTGGCCGGCGCGCTGCTGATCAACGAGTTGTTCCGCGGCGCTCGGCTGGACCTGACCGCCAACCGCCAGTACACGCTGTCGGAAGGCACGATCGAGATCCTCGAATCGATCGACGAGCCAATCAACCTGCAGTTCTATTTTTCCGAAGAAAGCAGCCGCGCACTGCCACCGATCCGGACCTACGCTGCCCGCGTGCGCGAGATGCTGGAGGAGATGTCGGCCCGGGCCGATGGCAAACTGCGGCTGACCATCATCGATCCCAAGCCCTTCAGCGAAGAAGAGGACGAGGCCACCAGCAGCGGTTTGCAGGCCGTGCCCACCGGACTGGGAGGGCAGAACCTGATTTTCGGCCTGATCGGCACCAATGCCACCACCGGCCGGGTCATCGTGCCCTTCCTGCAGCCGGACAAGGAAACCTTCCTCGAGTACGACATCGCCAAACTGATCCAGTCGCTGGTGGTCGAGACCAAGCCGGTCATCGGCCTGATCAGTGCGCTGCCGGTCAGCGGTGGATTCGATCCGGGGACGCGTCAGATGAGCGAACCGTGGGCGGTCATCGGCGGCCTGCGCGATTTGTTCGAGGTCCGTCCGCTCGGCACGGATTTGAGCGAAATCGACAGCGCGATCAACGTGCTGCTGGTCATTCACCCGAAGGGCTTGTCGGACAACACCCAGTATGCGATTGACCAGTTCGTCATGCGCGGTGGGCGTTTGATGGTGATGGTCGACCCGCAGGCGACGATCGACCAGACCGAGGCCGATCCGGAGAACCCGACCGCCGACATGTTCAGCGCCAAGGCCTCGGATCTGCCCAAGCTGTTTGCCGGTTGGGGGGTGGAGTACGACCCCAGTCGGGTCGTTGCCGATCGCCGCACCGCGCTGCAGGTCAGCGTCGCGCAGGGTCGACCGCCGGTGCGCCATCCGCTGATCCTCGGGCTCGGTCGCGAGCAGATGAATCAGGAGGACATCGTCAGTGCCGAGTTGGACACGGTCAATCTGGATACGGCCGGGCATTTCCGCCTGGCCGAAGGTTCGACACTGCGTCTGGATCCCCTGTTGCAGTCGAGCAATGACGCGATGCTGCTCGATGCCGACCAGGTCCGCTTCGTGCCTGATCCGAGCGAGCTCATGACCGACTTCCAGCCCAGCGGCGAGAACTATGTACTCGCCGCGCGGCTCAGTGGTCCGCTCAAGACGGCCTTCCCTGATCGCAGTGGCGAAGGCCATCTGACCGAGGCCACCGATCCGGCCCAGATCCTGCTGTTTGCCGACGTGGACATGGCGAGCAACCGGCTGTGGGTGCAGGTGCAGTCCTTCTTCGGTCAGCAGATCCAGAATCCCTTCGCCAGCAATGGCGATCTGCTGGTCAACGGCATCGACAACATCAGTGGTTCCAGCTCGCTGATCTCGGTCCGCGGCCGCGGCACCAGCTCGCGCCCCTTCACCGTGGTCCAGACGATGCGGCGCGACGCTGACGACCAGTTCCGCGCCAAGCAGCAGCAACTCGAAGAAGAACTGCGCGAGACTGAGCGCAAGCTGTCGGAGCTGCAGCAGGCCAAGGGTGATACCAGCGCGATGATCCTGTCCGGTGCGCAGCAGGCCGAGCTGCTGAACTTCCAGCAGCGTCGGGGCGAGATCCGCCGCGAGCTGCGCGCGGTTCAGCGCTCGCTCGATGCCGGTATCGAGCGCCTCGGTACCTGGCTCAAGTTCATCAATATTGCGCTGGTGCCGTTGCTGGTGATCGCCGGGGCGATCTTCTACGCCAGCGTGCGCGCCCGCCGTCGACGGCAGTCGGCCCAGATGGCCCGGACGGCCTGAGCGGCCCAGGAGAACGATGATGCAAAAGCGTAATCTGATACTCGCCGCCGCCACCGTCGCGCTGCTGTTGCTGGGCTGGCTGCTGGGCCGCCCTGGTCCGTCCGGTGACGGTATCGAGGGCATCGGCGAACCGTTGTTGCCGGCGGTGCAGGCCGACGTCAACCAGGTCAGCGGCCTGAAGCTGAGCGGGGCCGAGGGCGAGTTAATCGTCGAGGTCCAGCGTGAGGGCGAGGCGTGGAAGGTAGTCAGCAGCCACGGCTACCCGGCCGATGTGGCGGTGGTACGGCGTTTCCTGCTCGCGCTGAAGGATTCGGTCAAGCGCGATGTGCGCACCAGCCGGTCGGATCGCTATGCCAGCATCGGCGTCGATGACCCGACCCTGAGCGCCGACGCCAAGGGCTTGCTGGTCGAGCTCGGCGGGGTCGGGGCGCCCAACCGGCTGATCGTCGGCACCTTTGCCGCCGGTGGCGGTGGTGACCACACCTATGTGCGGCTGGCCGACAGCGAGCAGAGCTGGTTGGTCAGCGGCAACCTGATCCCGGAGAAGGCCGCTGCCAACTGGCTCGCCCGTGATCTGCTGGATGTGCCTTCCTCGCGGATCGAGGCGGTCCGTATCGAGGCGCCCGATGGCGGCGTGCTGGAGCTGGTGAAGGAGAACGAGAGCGACATCAACTACACCGTGCAGAACGTGCCTACGGGACGCGAACTGAGTTCCCCGTCGGTCGGCAACGCGCTGGCCGGCGTACTCGGCAGTCTGCAACTCGAAGGCGTTTTACCCGCAGCCGAGGCGGAACCACCGGCTGAAGGGGTGTACCGCGGCCGCTACCAGACCCGCGACGGCCTGGTCGTGACGATGCAGGGCTGGGAGCAGGGCGAGCA
>JBGTIE010000416.1:0-3439 GCA_041745855.1 Lysobacterales bacterium
CCTGCAACTGCTGCCGCGCTGCCTCGACCGGCTCGCCGACGCGGATTTGCGCCGGCGTCATGCCACGCTCGATCATGCCGCCGATCAAGCTGCGCGCCATATTGCCGCCGCCGATGAAGCACAGGCTGCTCATGTTTTGAAGGTTCGCCGCGAGACCGGGTAGGAAGTCTAGCGCATGCGGGTTGCGGGCTTTGAGGAAGCGCTGAACCATGGGTGCGATTCAAACCGATGTTGCTTGGTCATTTGCGGCGGAGATCGGTTATCGCCAACCATCCTACTCGTACTCGTACTCGTACTCGTACTCGTACTCGTACTCGAAAGCAGCGTATGGCCTCGAGTACGAGTACGAGTACCGCGATGCTGAGTACGAGTACGACCCCGCTGCTCAGATCGCTTCGAACCGGCGCGGAAACATCAGTTCGAATCGCACCCCTAGCCCATGCCAGTCAAGGCACGCAGTAACATCGGTGTCACCGTCCGGTCATTTTTGGCCCGGATACTCAGCGAGCTGTTGCCCGATGACCACCTGCCGGCGACTCTAGACGTCGATTCGCCAGCCCGAGGAATCCAATGTCGATCAGTTCCGATACGCCGCTTCGTACCCTTCTTCTCGTCATCGTCATCGGCCTCGCCGGATGCGCTGAGCAACTGCCGCCGCCAGCGCCGGCCCCGGCCGCGCCGGAGGCCACGGTAAATGTCGATGCGACTGACGCAGCAACGGTGCCGACCGTCGTCAAGGTCGTCGAAGCCTTCGCGACCGAGATGATCGAAGCCGACAACATCGATTCGGCCGCCGCCTGGCGGCATCCCGACGGGGCGACCTGGATCATCGCCACCGCCAAGGCCACCGACCAGTTGCTCGTCTATGACGGTGATACTGGCGCGACGCTGCAACGGGTGGGCGAAACCGGCGAAGAACTGGGCCAGTTCAAGCGGCCGAACGGCGTGTTTGTCATCAATGACATGCTGTTGCTGGTCGAGCGCGACAACCGTCGGGTCCAGGTGCTCACCTTGCCCGAGTTCTATCCCATGGCCCATTTTGGCAGCGACGTGCTGGTCAAACCCTACGGTATCTGGGCGCACGCAGTCGATGCCGGCATCGAACTGTACGTCACCGACGCCTACATGGCCGGCGAGGATGCCGACGGCGAGGATACTCCGCCCCCGCTCGAGCAACTCGATCGCCGCGTCAAGCGCTTCTTGCTGAGTGACCAGGAGGAACTGCGCGGAGAGTTGCTGGCCAGCTTTGGGGACACCAGTGCCGAGGGCGCCTTGCGCGTGGTGGAGTCGATCTGGGGTGATCCGGCCGGCAACCGGCTGCTGATCGCCGAAGAGGACGAAAGCTACGCCAACGAGTTCAAGGTCTACGATCTGGAGGGCAGCTACACTGGCCGGACCTTCGGCCGCGACATCTTCGCCGCCCAGGCCGAGGGCATCGCGCTTTACAGTTGCGCCGATGGCAATGGCTACTGGCTCACCACGGAACAAGGCAAGGGCAAGACCCAATTCCACCTTTTCGATCGCGTGTCACTCGAGCACGTCGGCGCCTTCCGCGGTTCGATGGTGGCCAACACCGACGGCATCTGGCTCCAGCAGGCCGGCACAAAGCGCTTCCCGGACGGTGCCTTCTACGCCGTCCACGACGATCAGGGCATGGTCGCCTTCGACTGGGCGCAGATCAGTACCGCGCTCTCGTTGCGCAAGTGCAGCACGGACTGAACGTGGCCGCAGCATGGATGTAGCGCGGTCCCGGCGCGCGCGCCGGGACGATTTTCGTGCGAGTCCCGTTCGCGCCGGCGGCCGCGTCCCGCACCGGCAGCGGCGAGCTACGGTTCACGCGCTTGCGCTTCACCCCCGCCTGTCCCGAATCGCGCCTTGACCTGGAGCAGGCCGTTGTCGTGCAGGTCGGCGACACCTAGTAGCTGTGCGGTGTTGCCGTAGACTCGGACCAGCCTCGGTTGCCCGGAGTTCGCGATGGTGGGGCTGCCGGTGGTGCCGACGGGTTCGACAGGTATCCGGCGTGCTTGCCGCAGGGGGCGGCCGCAGGCCAGATTCTCGGTGTCAGTCTGGTCCAGATCCAGTCGAGGCAGGCTGACCAGTCCGGCATCGGTTGGCAACAACAGCTTCTCCAGGCTGACCGGGTCGAGCGCGAGCAGATCGTCCAGCGTGTGCATCGGCTGATTCTGGAAAGGCGCCACCCAGGTGCGGCGCAGGGCGCTGACATGGGCACCACAGCCGAGCGCCTCGCCGATGTCCTCGACCAGCGTGCGGATGTAGGTGCCCTTGCTGCAGGTCACTTCCAGTTGCAGGGACTGGCCGGACGCATCGGTGCACTGCAGGTCGTGAATACGGACCGGTCTGGCCGCGCGTTCGACTTCGACGCCCTGCCGGGCCAGGCTGTAGAGCGTGCGGCCCTGATGCTTGAGCGCCGAATACATCGGCGGCACCTGCTCGATGTCGCCGCGAAAGCGAGTCAGCACAGATCCGATGGTGGGCGCGTCCAGCGTAGGCACCGGGCGCTGGTCAATGATCTCGCCCTCGGCATCGCCGGTGGTCGTGCGCGCGCCCAGGCGCGCCTCGGTGACGTAGGCCTTGTCCGAAGTCAGCAACAAGCCGGCAAGCCGGGTCGCCTCGCCAAAGCACAGCGGCAGCATCCCGGTCGCCAGCGGATCCAGCGCCCCGGTATGCCCACCCTTGGCCGCCCCCAGCGCATGCCGGACCCGCTGCAGAGCCTGGTTGGAACTCAGCCCCAGCGGCTTGTCGAGCAGCAAGATGCCATGGATGGCGCGACCGCGGTGCTTCATGGAGGGTTGGTTGTCCGGGAAGGGAAAGGGAGGTCAGCTGCTCAAAGGATTTCTGATTGGCATCGAAGCTCAGGTTAACGCGGCCAAGATGAGGTCCTTCAAGAGCATCATTAACCACAGATGACGCAGATGAGCGCAGATGAGAGCAAAAGCTGATCTGGGTTGCATACTCGCGGGTCTGGCCTTCAGACCTTCATGAAGGTTAGCGCCGTGCCCACTGTCACTGTCCGGAATCTACCTGACGAAGTGCATCGCGCAATCCAACGCCGCGCCGCTCAGCATGCACGCAGCACGGAAGCCGAGATTCGGGTCCTGTTGGAGGCCGCGGTGATCCCCGAAAAGCGCATCCGGCTGGGCTCATTGCTGGCGGAAATCGGGAGAGAGGCCGTCGATCTATCCGTCGAGCGCGAAGGATCGATGGTCACCAACCCATGCAACCCTCATGAATAGTCTGCATTCCTCGGCGCGAGGTTCAGGTGGGCCGTCAGGTCTGATCTCGTACCGATGGTTGGCCACCGCGATCGAGGAATGCGGACCTAGCCATCCCTCAACAACGCATCGATCCGCTCGCCACGGTCGACCGAATCGTCGTAATGGAAGCGCAACTCGGGCACCTGGCGCAGGCTCAGCAGCTT
>JBGTIE010000417.1:0-2052 GCA_041745855.1 Lysobacterales bacterium
CGCTGGCGATGATGCTGTCGATCGGAGCAGGCTTGCTGCTGCGGACCTTTGACAACCTGGTCAATGTCGACCCGGGATTTGACCCGGCCGGCAAGCTGTCGGCGCAGTTCTGGAGCACCGGCACGCAGCATCGCAGCAGTGCCCAGATCGGTACTGTCGCCGAGGCCCTGCGCGACCGCGCCGTCGCCTTGCCTGGCGTTCAGTCCGCTGCGGTCGTCGCTGCGGGTTTGCCGATGCAGCAAGGTGGCAATTTCGGGGTCAGCATCACCGATAGTGATCCGGACAGCGTCGTGTCCAGCGACTTTCGCGCGATCAGCTCGGGCTACTTCGAAGCCTTGGGCGTGCCGCTGCTGCGCGGTCGCGATTTCGACGCCCGCGACGACGAATCGGGGGCGCGGGTCGCCATCGTCAATCAGGCCTTCGTGCAGACCCATCTGCCCGCGCAGGATCCGATCGGTCATACCCTGCATATGGCCGATACGCACTGGGAGATCATCGCGGTGACCGGCGATGTGCGTTCGTACCTGCAGGAGGAGAGCCTGCCGACGGTGTTCCTGCCGATCGCCCAGACGCCAGTGGCGATCCTGCATATCTTCGAAGGTTGGTTCCCGATGCATCTGGTAGTCGCGGGCAGTGCCTCCGAGGGCGCGCTGATCGAGGGCGTCGCCCAGGTCTTCCGCGATGTCGATGCCGAGCTTCCGCTGGGCCGCGTGCTGTCGATGGACGCAGTCCACGCTCAGGCAGTAAGCGAACAACGCTTTCGCATGTTGCTGATGTTGAGTTTTGCCGGCTGCGCGATGCTGTTGGCGGCGGTGGGCATCTATGGCGTACTCAGTCACATGGTGGGCGGTCGCATGCGCGAGATCGGTATCGAGCTGGCATTGGGCGCGCACCCGCGCCAGCTGGTCGGAAAGTTTCTGTACATCGGACTGCGGCCAGCGCTGCTGGGACTGATGCTGGGCCTGGCTGGCGCGATCTACCTGACGCGCTTCCTGGAAGGATTCCTGTTCGGTATCGCGCCGCTCAGCCCGCTGCTTTACCTGGTGGTCGCTGCCTTGCTGGCGGGAGCCGCGGCACTGGCCGCACTGCTGCCCGCCCTGCGCGCCGCGCGGGTTTCGCCGATGGTGGCGCTAAGGCAGGAATAGGTCTCCGCAGCGCCCTATGCGCTAGACCGAGACCACCCGGTTGCGCCCGGAGGACTTGGCCTGATACAGCGCCTCATCGGCACGCTGGACGATCTGCGCGAGGGTGTCCCCAGGTCAGGACGCGGAACGCATCGCCGAACGGTCATTCAGGCCGCTGCTCGGGTGATCGCCGGCAGCAATGGCTCGGCTGGTCGCATCAAACAGCGCCTGCGCTTGATCGGCGCTCAGGTAGGGAATCTGCAGTGCGAAGCTGGTAGGAGACACACCCGCGGTGTCCAGGCGGACACTGGCCATCTTATGGCGTCGATCGAAGGGCGACTGCTTCAGCAGTACCGCCTGGCCCTTGCCGATCGATGCGACGGTCCAGTGCCGAGTCAGCCAGCCGGCTCGAAAGGCGAACACCCGCTCGTTGCAGGCATAGCCGGCATAGCGTGCCCAGCCGCGTGCTTCGAGGGTCAACAGCGTCACTATCGGCGGCCAGAGGGCCGCAACCCAGGGCCCGAAATTCCACGCCGCAGGCAGTGTGAGCAGGCTGACTACGATCACCGAGGGCCGAAGTCTGCGTTGCCAGGCCAGCGGGTGCAGCGGCACCCACTGCAGCTGATCGGGATTGAGCTGTGGCGCGACCTTCTCTAGTACTGCCGAGATCTGCTCGACCGTTCCCAGCGGCACCAGCATGCTCAGACGATGATTCGACGACTGGCCGTCGCTGTGGCTGCCGGCTGCGACTTCGCACTTCAAGCCGAGTCGACCCATCCGTCTTGCTAGCCACGATTGGCTCAGCAGCACACGCTGGAGCTTGCTCAGGTTCGCACTGGCATGGCGTCGGGTCAGCAGTCCAGAACGGGTGCCGATACGCTCACCGTCCAGCTCAAGTCGGAAGCCGTAGTGGCTGAGCACGCACATC
>JBGTIE010000418.1:0-10768 GCA_041745855.1 Lysobacterales bacterium
CGGTGGCTGCGGCGCGGGTATTGTCAACGCGCTGGCCGCGCTGCAGTCGCTGGGCGGTGGCGGCGGTGGCGGCGGTAGCAACACGCTCACCAATGGCGTGGCAGTGACCGGACTGGCGGCTTCCACCGGTGGCGAATTGCGTTACACGATGACCGTGCCCTCGGGAGCCAGTAACCTGTCCTTCGTGACCGCCGGGGGCACCGGTGACGCCGATCTGTACGTCCGCTTTGGCAGCGAGCCGAGTACCAGCAGCTACGACTGCCGGCCGTACCTGAACGGCAACAACGAGACCTGCAGCTTCGCCACGCCGCAGGCCGGCACCTACCACGTGATGCTGCGCGCCTACTCCACTTTCTCCGGCGTCAGCCTGACCGGCAGCTACACGGCTGCCAGCACGCAGCCGTCGTACTTCGAGAACACGGCGAACTACACGATCAATGACTACTCGGACATCTACAGCCCGATCAATGTCAGCGGCCGCACCGGCAATGCGCCTTCCAACCTGAAGGTCGGGGTGCGCATCATCCACACCTACATCGGTGATCTGCAGGTCTATCTGATCGCGCCGGATGGCGTCAGCTACACCCTCCACAACCGCAGTGGCGGCAGCGCCCAGAACCTCATCACCACCTACACGGTGAATGCCTCGGCCAGACCGGCCAATGGCCAGTGGCGGTTGCGGGTCCGTGACCGCGCCCGCGGCGATACCGGCTACCTGGACGAGTGGAACCTGCAGTTCTAATGGCCCTGATCGAGCTGTGACCTGAAAAAGCCCCGGCTCCGGCCGGGGTTTTTCTTTTGCGGGATCGAGAGATAGAACAGCGGAGCAAGAGCAGTTCAACACAAAGGACACAAAGGACACAAAGGACGAGCTTTGGTCGCACTGATGCAATGCAGGGATGCGAAGCAGGGAGTCGGGGTCGGGGTCGGAATCGGAATCGGCATTGGCACAGGAATCGAGGTCGACGACCTGGGTTTCGGCCACGAACGACAGCCGTGCAGCGGGCAGCCATCCCAGACGTCGACTGTTGGTTCTGCCGAATTCGACCGGATCATGCCGATCGTGTAAACGGTGGCGGCGTAGCCAGGGTTCGGGAGGAGGATGAGGATTGCGCCGAATGAATCGATTCCGACCCCGACCCCGAGGGGAAGCTCGCTGCCGAAGAACTGCCAACTACACAATCCACCAGCCCGGCCTCACGGGACCGATCGGGCAGGCGAGCCTCGTCCCGGCTCGGCGCCGTCTGATGTGCTTCGGCGAAGGCGGAAGCATTTGCTGTATCCGTCTGAATCGCATGCGATCGCGCTGGCCGAGTTGCGCGAGTCAACGACGATTCTCTCTGCTCTGCTCTCCTTCGTGTCCTTTGTGTCCTTTGTGGTCAATCAGCTCTTCCGCTCTTCAAGCACCACTTGCCAACTATGGCTGCTTCGCGCCGCGGAGATAGCGGATTTCGCCTCCTATCCCCCGGAACACCGAACTCACTGATGGACCACCGTCGGCGCTATGCTTGCACCCTAGCTGAGCATGAGGTGGACGCAGGTGGGCAAGGCGGAGCAACAAGCACTGTTGACGGTCGACGAATACCTGAGTCATGAGCGGCACAGTCAGATCAAGCACGAGTACACGGCCGGTCGGCTGTTTGCGATGGCCGGGGCGAGCGAGCGGCACAATCGCGTATGCATGAATCTCGGCGCCCAGCTTCACGCCGCCACGCGACTGGGTTCCTGCGTCACCTACATGAGCGACATGCGTCTGCGGATCGACCAAGTCGTCTATTACCCCGACCTGATGGTTTGCTGCGAGGAAAGCGACAACGATCCCTATATCAAGCATGCGCCCTGTCTGGTGGTCGAGGTCCTGAGCGACAGTACCGAGCGCATCGATCGTGGCGAAAAGCTTTACAACTACCGCCAGGTCCCGTCACTCCAGTGCTACCTGCTGCTCAGCCAGGATCGCGTCCAGGCCGACCTGTACCAGCGCAACGAGGCGGGTCAGTGGCTGCTGCAGACCTGGACCGACCCGTCTGACGAACTGGCGTTGCCTTGCGTATCGACGCCGGTCTCGCTGGCGCAGGTCTACGAACGGATTGTCTTCGACGACTGAAGGTCAATCGGCCGGCGCTGCCTGCACGGCAACCAGCCGCATCCGCAACTCGATCTGGTTCTTCAACGCGCCGCGATGGCTGCGCATGCCGTAGCGGGTGCGCTGCAGGCTGCCGCTGACGATCATCTCGCATTCCTTGGCCACATCGCTGCCCGTGCGGTAGCGGCAGTCCAGCTGATGCAGCTGGAAAGTCTCGCGTCGGCAGACACCGCGCATGCAGACTTCGCCAGGGATGCTGCCGCCGGCGTCGAGTTGGTCGGGATCGAGCGTGTCGGAGCGGAAATCGATCCAGGGATGGTCATCGCCGGCGAGGAACTGCGGGCCCTTCAACATTCGGGCGTATCGCTCGCTGTCCATGTGCGCCGAGGCCACCGGTATGCGGGCACTTACGCGAACCATGCCGGGTTCACGCTCGATCTCGCCGTTGACCTCGCCGAAATGCCCGCGTGCATCAAAGAACAGCATCAGACCAATCCGGAACAACACTTCGGAGCGGGCCGGCACGATGCGCAAGGCCTCAGCCATCGGTGCGGAGACCTGCGGCCGCGAAATCGCTGGCGATGCGGCATCGCCGTCGCAGAGCACGCCGCTGTAGGTACAACGGCCGGCCTGTAGTTCGACATCGCCGGTGGATTCGGCGGCCTCCCCGGAATCGGTCGCGAGCAGCGCAAGCAACACCGCCGCCAGCAGCAGCTCGGAAATCGATCCATGACTGCACTGTGGGGGCGGCGGAATCATCGCTGCGCCGGCCGCTAGTGCGCCGCATCCCAGTTCGGCCCGTGACCCGCTTCGACCAGCAATGGCACCGCCAGCTCGGCCGCCGCGCTCATGCGCTCGACGATACCGGCGCGATAGTGCCCGACCAGGTCTTCGCGGACCTCGAACACCAACTCGTCGTGCACTTGCAGCAGCATCCTGATCTCCTCGCCGCGATCCTGCAGCCACGGGTCGAGGCTGAGCATCGCACGTTTGATGATATCGGCGGCGGTGCCCTGCATCGGCGCGTTGATCGCGGCGCGTTCGGCACCGGCGCGCAGGCCCCAGCGCGGCGAATGGATCTCGCGCAGGTACAACCGTCGCCCGAACAGTGTCTCCACAAACCCCTGCTCTCGCGCGGTGGCGCGGGTCTGCTCCATGTAGCGGCGAATTCCTGGGTAGCGGGCGAAGTAGCGGTCGATGTAGCCCTGCGCCTCTTTCCGGCTGATACCCAGATTGTTCGCCAGGCCAACCGCGCCCATGCCGTAGATCAAACCGAAGTTGACCGCCTTGGCGGCGCGCCGCTCGTCACCGGTCACGTCGTCGGGTGACTTGCCGGCGACCTCTGCGGCGGTCGCGCGATGGATGTCCAGGCCGCGGCGGAAGGCGTCCAGCATGCCCTCGTCGCCGGACAGATGGGCCATGATGCGCAACTCGATCTGCGAATAGTCGGCCGACAGCAGTTGCCAGCCCGGTGGCGCGATGAAGGCCTGGCGGATACGTCGACCCTGTTCGCTGCGGATCGGGATGTTCTGCAGGTTCGGATCGGACGAGGACAGCCGGCCAGTGGCGGCGACGGCCTGGTGATAGCTGGTGTGGATGCGCCCGGTGCGCGGATTGATCTGCTCGGGCAGCTTGTCGCTGTAGGTACTCTTGAGCTTGGCCAGCGTGCGGTAGTCGAGGATGATCCGTGGCAGCGGATGCTCGTTGGCGATTTCCTCCAGCGCATCCTCGTTGGTCGAAGGCTGCCCCGAGGGGGTCTTCGACTTCGCCTTCAGGCCAAGCTCGTCATACAGCAGCTCCTTCAGCTGCTTGGGCGAGTCCAGGTTGAAGTGGCGGCCGGCTACTTCGTGCGCCTTTTGCACCAGCGTCAGCATCTGCTGCCCCATCTCCTGACTGAGCCGGCCCAGATGGCGCGCATCGACCAGGATCCCGGTCGCTTCCATCCGCTGCAGCACCGGCACCAGCGGCATCTCCAGATCGCGGTAGATGCGCTCCAGTTCCGGGACTGCCGCCAGCCGCGGCCGCAGCGTGTGATGCAGTCGCAGCGTGACATCGGCGTCCTCGGCGGCGTAGTTCAAGGCCTCGTCCAGGCCGACGTCGGCAAAGGAGATCTGTTTGGCGCCCTTGCCGGCGACTTCCTCGTACTTGATCGTCTGATGGCGCAGGTAGAGCTTGGCCAACGCATCCATGTTGTGGTTGCCGGCAGTGGCATCTAGCACATAGGACTGGAGCATGCTGTCCTCGCCGTAGCCACCCAGTGTCAGGCCGTGGCGCGCGAGTACGTGCAGATCGTACTTGCCGTGCTGGGCCAGCTTGCGCGGCTGCGCGGCGCTCAGGACCGGACCCAGCACTTCGCGCACTTGTTCCCAAGCCAACTGCTGCGGCGCGCCCGGATAGCTGTGGGCCACCGGCACGTACCAGGCCTGCTTTGGCCGCACCGCGAAGGACAGGCCCACCAGTTCGGCGCGTAGCGGATCCAGGCTGGTGGTCTCGGTGTCGAAAGCGATCAGCTCGGCCGCGGCCAGCTCAGTGCGCAGGGCTTCCAGCGTGGCCTCGTCGAGCACCAGCGTGTACTCGCCCGGACCGCTCAGGTTCTCAGCCGGGGCCGGCGGATCGGCAGTTTCGACGATTCCGGCAGGGGCAGGCCCGGATCGGACCGGCGCGGACTCGCCGCTCAGTTCGCGCAGCGCCTGCCGGAACTCGTAGCGTTGATAGAAGGCGATCAATCGGTCTCGCTCCGGCGTCTTCGGCGCCAGATCCTGCGGCCCCAGCGGCAGCTCGCAATCGGTGCGAATCGTGACCAGCTCGCGTGCCATCGGCAGCAGCGGCAGTGCGGCGCGCAAGTTTTCGCCAATCTTGCCGCTGACCTCACTGGCATGGGCGATCACGTTGTCAAGGTCCCCATACTGCGCCAGCCACTTGGCGGCGGTCTTCGGCCCGCACTTGTCCACGCCAGGGACATTGTCGATGCTGTCGCCGGTAAGGCTCAGGAAATCGATGATCCGATCCGGTCGCACGCCGAACTTGCGCTCGACGCCATCGCCATCAAGGCGCTCGTTGCTCATCGTGTTCCACCAGGCGACGTGCGTATTGACCAGCTGGGTCAGATCCTTGTCGCCGGTGACCAGCACCACGTCCATGCCCGCGCGTTCCGCCTGCCGCGCGAGCGTGCCGATCACATCGTCCGCCTCCACCCCCGGCACCCGCAGCAGCGGCAGACCGAGCAATTCGACCAGTTCCAGCAGCGGATCAATCTGCGCCCGCAACTCGTTCGGCATCGACGGGCGGTTGGCCTTGTAGTCGGCGTAGATCTCCTCGCGGAAGGTGGGCCCCGAGGCATCGAAGACGCAGCCGATATGGCTGGGCTGCTCGTCGGCCAGCAACTTGCGGATCATGTTGCCGACGCCGAACAACGCCCCGGTCGGCTCGCCGACCAGGTTGGTCAGTGCCGGGAGGGCGTGGAAGGCGCGGTAGAGGAAGCTGGAACCGTCGATCAGATAGAGCTTGGGCCGGGGCATGGCGGGCGCCTGAAAAGCAATGGCGCCGATTCTAGCCCGTCGACTTCAGTGGAATTCGCACAACTCGTGACGGATCCGCGCAGACAGCCGGACCTTTCACGATCGACGGCCACAGGAAGGCTTCAGGGAACACCTTTCAGGAGTGCAATGATGCGATGCGGAGCGCCGGTGCCCGTTGCGGGCGGCGTGCAAGGGGGGTCGGCCCCTTGGGTCTTGCGGAATTACAGGGCGTCGCCGTCCAGTTCGCCAGTGCGGATGCGGATGACCTGGTCGAGCTGATAGACGAAAATCTTGCCATCACCGATCTTGCCGGTACCGGCCGCCTGCAGGATGGCCTCGACCACCGCCTCGACTCGATCGTCCGTACAGGCCACTTCGAGCTTGATCTTCGGCAAAAAATCGACCACATACTCGGCGCCCCGATAGAGCTCCGTGTGACCTCGCTGCCGACCGAATCCCTTCACCTCGGTCACCGTGATGCCCTGCACCCCGATCTCGCTCAGGGCGTCGCGCACCTCGTCAAGCTTGAAGGGCTTGACTACCGCCGTCACCATCTTCATGTCGCCTCACCTCCTTTGTCGCCAGGGGGCTTCAAGCTTAGCGTGGATAAGGTCGCGACGGCACACAGCGAGTTTCAGGGGGTGCAATTCAAACTGACGCAGCAATGGGTTGATGCGGCAATGGGTTCGATCGTCTCCAGTTGGGAGTCGGGAGTCGGGAGTCGGGAGTAAGAGCAAGGGCGGCCGAAAGCAGGAGCAGATGCGAGAGCCGTCGCATATGCGGCAGCCGAACGCAGTCGGCATGATGTTCCGGTGATCTTGCGCGCGTATCGCAGTCATGCCGCGATCTCAACAGCAAGTGCGAACCTGTAGCTGGTGCGCACTCCCGACTCCCGACTCCCGACTTTGCTGGTCGCGGGGCGCCTCAAGAGCGTGCCAGCCCGCCGTCACTCCGGTTCCGGAGCATCCGCGTTGCGGCGGGTGAGGAAGCGGCCGGTCTGCACCGGTGCGGTCCACGGGCGCTGCTTGACCGCCTCGACCCTGGCCAGCGACGAGCCCTCGCGCAGCCAGGCTTCGTAGGCGGCTAGCTGTTCGGGGCTACCGCGCGCGACTGTTTCGACCCGGCCGTCGGCGAGATTGCGGATCCAGCCATCCAGGCCGAGGGCGCGCGCCTGGCGCTCTGCACTGGCGCGGTAAAAGACCCCTTGTACCCGACCGCTGATCAAATAGTGGCAAGCCTGCACGGTACCGTCTCCAAATCCGGCTCAGCGCTTGCGGTCGACCGCCTGTTCCAGTTCCTCGCGTGTGATCGGGCCGAGGAAGCGCTCGGCGACGCCGCCGTCGGGGTCGATCAGATAGGTCATCGGCAGGCCCCGGGGCGTGTCGAAATCGGCCGGCGGGTCGAACACGTCGACCTGCGCGATCGGATAGCTGACCTTGCGCACTTCGAGGAAGCGAGTGATGTCGGCCAATTCAGTTTCCTCGTAGGCCAGGCCGATCACTTCGACGTCGGCGCGATCGTCATGCAGCGACTGCAGTTCCGGCATCTCCTTGATGCACGGTGTGCACCAGGTGGCCCAATAGTTCACCACCACCCACCGACCGCGCTGCTCGACCAGCGACCACGGCGTGCCATCGACCAGCTTTACTGCCAGCTCCGGCTGCTCCTTGCTCGCCCAGGCCGCGGGCGCAAGGGCCCAGACCAGCAGCGCGACCAGCCATGAGCTGCGCGTCATCGGTTTCGTCTTCATTCGTCTTCATTCCTTGCGGTAACTGATTTCCTGGACCCGTTTTCAGCCTTTCCCATCGCACGGCCGTCGAGCAGGTCGGCCAGATTCACGTCCATCATCGCTTCGGCCGCAGCCGCACTGCCCTCCAACGCCTGCAGCACCGCGAGCGAACCACCGCCGCTGTTGTCGCCGGCACGGGGCAGCGAGTAGGGCAATTCGCGGTAGAGCTCGCGCAGCGTCATCCGGCTCAGATCGCGAGACAATACCCATCCGCCCAGGTCTGTGCGCTGAACGATGAGCAGGCGATCCAGATCGGCGATCAGACGGTTCAGGCCCTCATCGCTGATCCGAGGTAGTTGCTGCGCCAGTTCAGTGACGGTCAGGCCCTGACCGTCGAGCTGGGCGCGCCGCAGCAGGGCGAGCAGTTCGACCAGTGCCGGAAAGAATTCACGGGGCTGGGGCTCCTTGCGGTCGCGCTGGTAATTGAAGGCGCCCAGGCTGGCGGCGAATGACGCACCCAGCAGGACCACCACCCAGGAAAGATACAGCCAGAGCAGGAAGATCGGGATCGCGACCAGCGCGCCGTACACCGCCTGGTAGCTGCTGTAGCTGGCGACATACATGCCGAAACCGCGCTTGGCGGCCTCGAACAGCAAGGTCGCCAGCAGACCACCGGCCAGTGCATGACGGAAACGCACCGGCGTGTTCGGAATTACCAGGTAACTGAGGCAGAAGCCCGCCAGGGTCACCAGAAAGGGCAACAGCGGCAGCAGGCCGTGATCGCGCACCTCCTGGATCATGTCGGCGCCCTGCAGCAGCGGCAGCGAGAACAGGTAGGAGCTGACCGCCACGCCGCTGACGATCAACATCGGGCCGAGCGTCAGCGCGGTCCAGAACACGACAAAGCGCGCCACCGGCGGCCGACCGTGGCTGACCCGCCAGATCCGGTTGAACGTCTGCTCGATCGAGTTCATCGTCACCAGCGCAATGACAATCAACGTGACCACGCCGATCGCGCGCAGCTGCGAAGCGGCTTCGGCGGCGCGGAAGACATAGGTCTGCACTTCCGCACCGGCGGCTGGCACGAAGTTGGAGAAGATGAACTCGGTCACGGTGTCGCGCACGTCGCCGAAGACAGGGAACAGCGCAACGATCGCCAGCGCGACAGCAGCCAGCGGGACCAGCGCGAACAGGGTCGTGTATGCCAGCGCACCGGCGGCCTCGAAACACTGGTCGTCGATGAACCGCCGCCACAAGAAGCGCGCGAAGGCCCAGCCCTTGTCGCGATCGAAGCGAACGCGGAATCTCAAGCCAGCCTCCGACCTTGGCGAAAGGACTAGTGTAGTCCCAGAGCAGGGCTGAGGGCTGAGGGATCAGGGTGCGAGCCGGGAGTCGGGGTCGGAATCGGAATCGATCAACTGCTCGACGTACCGGGATCGTCCTCGCGAATCGTGTAGCCACGCAGTCTCAGCTTCGTCAGCATCGCCGGTTGAGTACCCCTGCAGGCGTCCTCGATGGCTGCCCGGTGCGGGTGAAGTCGTTGTTGGCCCAAATCCATGTCGTCGATCTCGATTCCGATTCCGATTCCGATCCCGACCCCGACACCGGCATCAGTCTGAATCGCACCCTAGCCGCGCAGGCTCTGAGCCGTTGCTCTTCTGACCCCTCAGCCCCTCAGTCCTCAGCCCTGCTCTCAAGACCCTCAGCCTCAGCCCTGCGCTTCCGCTCTTCTGACCCCTCAGCCCTCAGCCCTCAGCCCTGCTTAGAGAAGGTGACCTTTTTGGGCGCTCCCTGACACTCATCTTCAGCAAGCGTTCTTTGTCTGTTCTCTGTCAGATGCGCTTCCTGCCGTTCACCAGTCCCGCCTCGGTCGGTGGGACGCCGAAAAAATTCCTATCCGTATAGTTACTTAGCGACGAAAGCTCGATCCAGCCTTAAGTCTCTGACGGAAATAGGGAAATGTGACGCTTGCGCGGTGTCGCACAGTGACAAGTGGGCTAGAATGGGAATATCTGGAGATTTGTGGGAACCAGTGGAATTTGCTCCGATAGCTGCCCACTCACATCGACTCCCATCGGGAAAAGTATGTTCTACGGCGAGACCAATGTGGCCATCGACGACAAGGGCAGACTGGCGATGCCGCTGATGCATCGCGAGCCGCTCGGTCAGCTGTGTGGCGGCAAGCTCGTGGTGACCTACAACCCCTTTGAAGCGCAGTGCCTGCTGGTGTTCCCGTTGGCCGAATGGGAACGCGTGCGGGACGAGGTGCAGGGGCTGTCGAGCTTCCATCGCGGTCACCGTGAACTGCAGCGCAAGCTGGTGGGTGCGGCCGCCCATCTGGAACTGGACGCGCAAGGTCGGCTGTTGTTGCCGCAAAGCGCCCGTCAGGTCGTCGGGCTGGAACGCAAGGCGGTGCTGCTTGGCCTGGGAATGAAGTTCGAGTTGTGGAACGAGGCGGCCCACCGCGGCCAGATGGAGCGGCCCATCGGCGAGATTGATACCACTGACGAAATGCGTTCACTCAATTTCTGATTGCCAAAGGCGTAGCGTTGCTCATGAGCCCGACCCGATCTCCAGCCCTGGCAAGCATGGCGAGCGCGCACAGCCCGGTGCTGTGCGAGGCCACCCTGGCTGGCTGGTATGCGCGGCCGGACGGCGCCTACGTCGATTGCACCTTTGGTCGCGGTGGACACAGTCGGGCCATGCTGGCGCGACTGGGACCAGCCGGCCGGGTGGTGGGTATAGACCGCGATCCGCAGGCGCTCGCCGAGGGCGCAGCGCTCGCCGCCGCCGACCCGCGTTTTGAACTATGCGATGGCAATTTCGCCGATCTGCTGCCGACCCTGGCCGAGGCATCCTGGTCTGGCGTGCTGTTCGATCTGGGCGTTTCCTCGCCGCAGTTGGACCAGGCTGAACGCGGCTTCAGCTTCGCCAAGGACGGCCCTCTGGACATGCGGATGGATCCGCGCCATGGGCTCAGCGCCGCGGACTGGCTCGCGCAGGCGACCGAGGCCGAGATCGCCGATGCGCTTTATCACTATGGCGAGGAACGGGCATCGCGCCGGATCGCCCGGCTGATCGTCGAGCGACGTCAGCTGGCCCCGCTGACCGGCACCTTGGAACTGGCCGAGCTGGTAGCCAGCCAACTGCCGCGGCACGGCCGCATCCATCCGGCGACGCGAACCTTCCAGGCCTTGCGGATCGTCGTCAACGACGAATTGGGCGCGCTCGAGCGAGGGCTGGAAGCGGCGTTGGAGTTGCTCGAAGCTGGCGGCCGGCTGGCAGTTATCAGCTTCCATTCGCTCGAGGACCGCGCGGTCAAGCGCTTCCTGCAACGCGCGGCAAAGGCCCCGCCGGTCGATCGCCGACGTCCGCCCAGCGGTACCGGCTTCGTTCCCACGCTGCGTCTGCTCGGCCGCTTCGAGGCCGACCAGGATG